>CAZOUH010000014.1:0-16037 GCA_964582935.1 uncultured Paludibacter sp. | reverse complement strand
AAAGCACACAGATAACACGGATTTTACAGATTTACACGGAAAAATATTACAGTATTTTTGTATATCTTTGATTATCAGCATATATTAAATCTGCTTTCATCCGTTTTATCAGTGTCACCGGTGTGCTGATTGACTTCTGAGATAGCCTTTTAGGGGACAGCTCAGAAATATGAAACAGAAGCGAAGTTGTTTACTTCAACTTCAGTAATTTGGCAATTTTCCCTTTAAACGATGAGTTTTCCATAAACCCGGTAAATTGCTCTGCACCAGGTCCAAACGCAAAAACAGGTACGGGAATTCCTGAATGTCCGCCGGTAGAGAATGCAGCTTTTGAAACTCCTTCTTTCATATTGCCTGAAGGAAAAGACAAACCTCCGGTTTCATGATCAGCAGTGATGATAACAAGGGTTTTGCGATCCTTTTTTGCAAAATCAAGCACCTTACCCACGGTAATGTCAAAATCAATCATCTCACGAATAATCATATCATTGTCATTATTGTGTCCTCCCCAATCAATTTGAGATCCTTCAATCATCATAAAAAATCCTTTTTTATTCTTTTTCAGTAAGTCAATGGCTTTCTGTGTAGCCTCCGGCAGATAATTTCCACGATTGGGCATGGCTTCAGGATGGTTGTCAAACAACAAGCCGGCAACTTTCCCTTCCTTTATGGACTGAACTTCATCCAAGGTATAAGCAATCTGATAATCTTTTGCTTTTAATTCATTGACTAAATTCCTGTTATCTTTCCTCTTATCAAAATACTTCTTTCCTCCGCCAATAAACACATCGATGTCGGTATCTAAATAATCTGCTGCAATTTCTTCCTCCATACCTCTGTTGACTTGATGAGCAATATAGGCAGCAGGTGTAGCATGTGTCAACGCACAAGCCACCACAATGCCGGTCGCCATACCATTTCTGTCGGCTTGTTCCAAAACAGACTCAACTGCTACAGAATCAGGACTCATGCCTATCATGCCATTCCTAGTTTTTACGCCGCAAGATAACGCCGTGCCTCCGGCTGCAGAATCAGTCGTATAATTATCAGCAGAATAGGTTTTTGAAAAACCTACATGTTGACAACGCTCTAATTCCAACGCATTACCATTTGCCACCATAGCGGAATAAATTTGAGCCAATCCCATTCCGTCTCCAATTAAAAAAATAACATTTTTCGGCTTTTTAGCTGCCGACATTGATCCAACAACGATCAATACTGCTAAGAATAAAGCTGATGATCTTTTTAACATAATGTTTACACTTTTTTATCACAAACACATTCAAAATATGCACTTTGCGATTTATTAATATTAATGATTGCTATAAATTGTCCATTTACTTAGAAATCTAACCTTGCAAAAGTAAAATAATCTTTCATTCATTTTGTTGAAAATGTGTTAAAAAAGATATTCAATTGATAGTTACATGCGAATTGATTATTTTTGTGCAATTGATTCATTGTATCCATAAGCTCATAAAATTGCCATGAAAATTACTGTGTTTCATGGATAAACTCAAAAGAAACCATGTATATGTCACCCATAAAAAAAACATCAACCCTATGCGTATTGCTTGTTTCATGCTTCTTAGCAATCCATACGCAAGCACAAGACAACAGAACAACTAAGACAATTATAGCTGATGTATTGGCACAAATGCCTACCAAAGACGCTGATGTATTCAATCAGAATATGAAACTGTTGACTGATACCGGTGAGGAGGGATTATGGCTGTTGATTGACATGCTGGAAAGTCCGGGAGCTGAAATCAATGAAAGTGTTGAATATGCAATCAGTGGATGGACTAACTTCGTTATCACCCATCCAACTAAAAGTACCATAGCTCGGACAGTTTATGAAAAGGCATTGCAGAAACCTTTAGACCATCCTATTAAACAATTCATTATGGATCAACTGAAATTTATGGAAGATAATAGAACCACTATCTTAGTCAGTCCATCTGATACGGCATTACAGCACGCTACTGATACTTCGCTGACTGCTCATGCTATTGATTCCGTATATTCACTCTTGGATATTGCCAGAACAAGCAGAGACAAAACAGTAATCAGCAAAACTGTAGATGCATTGATTGATTTGAGCGTATCTACATCACAAATAGTAAAAGCCAATTATTTACAAGAACTGATGTTGTTGGCACAAACGGTACAACAAAAGAAAAATATTTTAGAACAACTGGGTCATACAAATTCATTGCAAGCTTTATTATGCATCGAACCTTATTTAGATAATAAAGACCTGAAGGAAGTTGCAGCGCAGGCAGGACTGAAAATTGGCTTGAACAACCCACAATATACCGGTGATGCAAGCTTCAGAATTCTGGAAAAGATTGCGCAGACATTAGACAATCCTGACGCAGCTTATCAGCGTGAGGCTATTTATAAATTCCTGATCAACCAACAAGACGTGAATCCATTTGTTACTGCATTCAACGGAAAAGACTTAACGGCTTGGAAAGGATTTGTTGCCGACCCGATAAAGCTTGCTGAAATGTCGCAAGAGGCATTGGCAGCTGCACAAAAGGAAGCGGATTTAGCAGCTGCTGCATCCTGGGTAGTCAGAGAAGAAGGCGTATTGACCTTTACCGGAAAAGGGCAAAACCTATGTACAGAACGCACATACGGCGACTTTGAAATGTGGGTGGATTGGAAACTCTTACCCGGTGATGAGCCTGATGCCGGAATTTATTTGCGCGGTACACCTCAGGTGCAAATTTGGGATACCGCCCGCGTAGATGTTGGCGCGCAGGTTGGATCAGGAGGTTTGTACAATAACCAAGTACACCAAGATAAGCCTCTGAAAGTAGCCGATCAAAGAGTTGGAGAATGGAACACTTTCTTTATAAGAATGACAGGCGACAGGGTAACAGTTTATCTGAATGGTGAATTAGTAACTGACAATGTGATATTAGAAAATTACTGGGACAGGTCACAGCCCATTTTCCCGGTTGGACAAATTGAATTGCAAGCACATGGCAGTATAGTGGAATACCGTAATATCTTCATCAAAGAAATTGCAAGACCGGAACCATTCACCTTATCTGAACAAGAAAAGGAAGAAGGCTTCAAGGTATTGTTTGATGGTACAAATTTATTCAATTGGACGGGCAATTTGACGGATCATGTGATCGAAGATGGAGCCATCGTATATCATCCAAACAAAGAAAGGCAGTTAGATGATCGAAATCTCTATACCAAAGAAGAATACGGCGATTTCATTTTCCGTTTTGAATTTCAACTTACACCCGCTGCCAACAACGGCTTAGGCATCCGTACCCCGCAAGAAGGTGATGCTGCCTATGTGGGGATGGAATTACAAATTTTAGATGATGATGCGCCCATATACAAAAACTTAGAAGATTATCAATATCACGGCTCTGTATATGGAATCATTCCTGCTCAACGTGGTGCGCTGAAGCCTGTGGGTGAATGGAACTATCAGGAAGTTATTGCCAAGGGCAACCACATCAAAATCACCCTAAATGGAAAAGTGATAGTTGATGGTAATATCAGAGATGCTGTTAAAAACGGAACAGCGGATCAACAAGATCATCCGGGACTGTTTAACAAGAAAGGCCATATTGGGTTTCTTGCTCACGATTCTTTAGTAAAAATGAAAAATATCTGCATAAAGCGATTGGATTAGCTGTGAAGGTTACTTTATTTTTCTTCTGACAGAAATTTTAAGGACAAAAAACTTTATAGCCCTTATTATCAACAAAATCAAATACAACACAAACGCTATCACAATTTCATATCCCAATTGGGTAAGAATTTCCCACCAGGAAGTTTGATAATTGATGATGGCTGCGATATTGATGATAATGGCTGTCAGCAAACAGCCCAATAAAACAATCAACTCTCTTTTAATTCTTTTGGATGTGATGGTGATGTCGCGCATAATTAAAATTTCATGTAAGGTATTTTATATTCTTCAGGGAAATAAATGGTCTTTTGCTCCGCCATGGCTTGATTGCCTAACAAACATAATATGGTGGCAACATAGGCTTCCTCTACAATATTCTTGGCTTGCTCACCGGTAATACATGCTTGTGCAAAAGCTGACATGATTAAATCCGACCCATCCGCATCTGCACCTATCATGGATGCTCCGCTGTGTACACCGGCTGTATTTTTAACAATGGCATGCGGCTTATACTTTCCTTTCGTTTCGGATCGCCAGCTCGGTCCGGCAGCCGGAATCGCTGCAAATACTTTATCCTGAATCTCGGCAAGCAATTGCTGAATGGCTGGTGACGAATTATCATCTTCTAAATAATATAAACCTTGTGCCAATTCTGCTGTACCTTTGTTACCGAGAATTTGATTTTCCATACCATTGAACTTATTGGAAATCAGAGATTCATAATTGATTTTCACCCCATCGGCATAACGATACACCAAATTGACGCTGTCATACACTTCCCTGCCATCCTTCCAGTGAACGATATCGCCCATGCCGCTTACAGAAACCGGTACACGTTGACCCATTGCC
Organism: uncultured Paludibacter sp.; assembly: GCA_964582935.1. Classification (GTDB taxonomy): domain Bacteria; phylum Bacteroidota; class Bacteroidia; order Bacteroidales; family Paludibacteraceae; genus Paludibacter. The sequence continues at coordinate 11,521 of CAZOUH010000014.1, read as the reverse complement.
CAATTGCAAATTTCCAATTGATGCGATCCTAATTCAGTCATCAATCCGGCTGATGACTCCCAATATAATCTCCAATTAATTTTTCGCTCCAATTCCGGTGATGGCACGGGGCGTCGCCAATCGTGATTTCTGAACCAATGACAGCGCAAACCCACAATATCTCCTATCAAACCATTGTGAATCATCTGAATGCCTTTGATGTACTTTTCATCAAATAGTTGTTGCAAGCCAAAATACAATACTTTATCTGTTTGCTGATAGGCTGAATAAATGGCTTTACACTCGTCCATGGCCAGTGCCATCGCCTTTTCACAGAACACATGTTTGCCGGCATCCAATGCATCCAACACAATGGGAGCGTGCCAATTCAGAGGGGTAGCTATCACCACACCATCGATTTCAGCAGAGTCCAACAGTTTTTTATAATCCGTATAAGTCTTGGCTTTAGGACACAAGGCAGCAGCATCTTTTAAATTAGGCATGTAATTATCACACAAGGCTACTATTTCCAAATGTCCAATTTCAAGCATATTATGGATGTGATACTGCCCTCTCGAACCCGTTCCGATAACTGCCAAGCGTGCCTTTTCTTTTTTAATTTCCGATAATTTATCGGTGGTAAATGATTGCAACCAAGGCGTAGATGCTAATAATGCGGTGCCTCCGGCTATGCTTCCCAAGTTTTTTATAAATTGACGCAGACTTAAATCTACAGCCTTTTTGTTTTGTTTGTTGGATGTCATTCTATATTGTAAATTTTAAAACTTTCAATTTCAAAGTTTTGCAGGATCTCTTGTCGCTCTTGGTCGGTCGCAACCATTAACGCAGTGGACAACACTTCTGCATCCACCGGATTACCGGCAACTACGCAGACAAGCTTTCTTTCGTTGTTTCTCCGACCCGAATCCGGACGCACAATATGATTGGAATAGCTTGGTGAATTGCCTGATGTTGACAGAGAGGTATGTTGTAAGTCTATCTCGCCTAACACTTCATGGTGTACAAACGGATTAGTTACACTGACTTTCCAAGAATTTCCGTAGGGATGATTGCCTATTCCCAAAATTGAGCTGTCTCCAAAACTCAAAAAAGCATTTAAGACATTATACTTCTTCAGTTTCCCTCCAATCACTTGGAGGGCATATCCTTTGGCATAAGCTCCTAAGTCGAGCGTAATTTCAGGAGATAAAAATGAGACCGCGCAATCGCTTTCCAACAGTACTACTTTAGAGAAGTCTTTTAAAGAAATATCAAACAAACCCATGGTCTTCTCGTGATAAATCCGGCAATCAGTCAGTATCTGAAATAACTCCGGATGCACTGCAACCGGATGCAGAAATGCCTGCGTATTCATCTTCGCAATCTCACTTTCGGGGTCGAAGCGGTTCAGCAACTTATCCAAACGCATCAATTCCTGTTGTATATCGTGCCAAATTGCAGATGCAGCATCTTCACTTTTATCCAATAAAATAACTTCGAAACGCGTACCCATGATTTTACCCATGCTGCCATGCGACATTTGCGTATCATTGTAATATTGGAGGGAATTGATCATCATTTGTTAATTGATTGCTACGATTACGGGTTCAACGCCCTCCCAATCCCTTTCAACTCCGCCCTCACCCGCTGCAAGCGCTCTATTATTTCTTGTTGTTTGGCTACATGGTCTTTTTTCTGACTGAGTTTTTGTCTGGCTCCCTCTAAAGTCAAATTTTGATTGTGCACCAACACCATGATTTGCTTGACTACATCTATATCTTCTTGCGTGTAAAAACGCGTACCTTTAGCATTGCGTTTGGGTTTCAATTGATGAAATTCCTTTTCCCAATATCGTAAATTTGAAGCGTTGATGTCCAACATCTTCGAGACTTCAGCGATGGAGTAATAAAGTTTTTTCATGCTTTTTCAAAAAATACAGGTAGAACCAAAAAATTACACAATCATTTTTATTTGATGATTTTAATCCGCTGCCCGGGACGAATCAATGAACCTCTGATGTTGTTCCATTGCCGAAGGCGCGTCACCGAGACACCATAACGGGCTGCAATACCGCTCAGGGTTTGTCCCGATCTAACAGTATGATAAGTGACATTTCCTCCTGCTCCGGATGAGGCTAAAGCGGTACTCACTTCTGCCCTGCGGTTGTTAATTAAGGAATCAGCTTTGTAAGCTGTAATTTCTTCAAACTTATCGATGAACATACCCGTCAAGCTCACAGGCAACGCCACTGAATAAGGCTTTAAATCGCCGGGAATAATTTCTCTTCTGTATTGCGGATTGAGCATTTTAATTTGTTCCTTAGGGACATTCAATACTGATGCAATTTGCTCAAAATGAATCCGTTGATTGATAATCACCGTATCGATGGGATGCGGTAACTCCACTTCAGCTTTGCAAATATTATGGGCATCTGCATAATACAAGGCGTAATTAGCAGCAATAAAGATGGGCACATAACCTCTTGTCTCCGCAGGAAGAAAAGGATAGATAGCCCAATAATCCTGTTTACCACCTGCTCTGCGGATGGCTTTGTTTACATTGCCCGGTCCGCAATTGTAAGCTGCAATCACCAAATGCCAGTCGCCATAAATAGCATATAAATCCTTCAAGTATTTTACGGCGGCATGCGTGGACTTATACGGATCCATACGCTCATCAATCAAGCTGTTGATTTCCAAACCATACATGCGTCCTGTAGCGGACATAAATTGCCACAAACCTGCTGCTCCTGCACGCGAAACAGCTGTCACGTTCAACGCTGATTCGATCACAGGCAGGTATTTTAATTCAAAAGGCAAATCATTTTTATCTAATTCCTGCTCAAAGAGTCTGAAATAGTAATCACCCAACCCACGAAAATAACTGACTTGGCTTCTTCTTTTAACGGTATATAAATCTATAAATGAACGCACATGGTGATTAAAAGGCATCTCCATCACACAAGGCATCAGGCTCAAACGTAGCTTAACAACTGAATCGGGAACCTGAACATCGAATGTGGTCGTATCACACTGACTTTTCTTGGCTTTGTTCTGAAACCAATTTGATAACATGTGATCGAGTGCATAAGTCACTTCATCAGGAACTTGAATGGAATCCAATGGAATAGAATCCCATGTGACAGAATCAACTGCAAGAGAATCAACCATGGCAAAATCTACTGTTTCCTTTATAAAATCAGTATCTGTCAGCGCTAACATCTGAAAACTCTGAAACAACAATACAACAATAATAAGTTTCTTCAACAACATTCGCATTAAAATTTTAAACAAGCTGTAATACCATAAGAAAGAGATGACTTTGAATAATAAGTGCGCGCTAATCTATCGGTGATGATAGCCGGTCGCAGCTTCAGCGACAAATCCGTTGACACATCAAAATCATACAAATGGGCATCCACAAAAGCATCTATTAAAGTCAGACCGTAATAGGCAACAGAAACAATAATGCTCAAATCCCTGTTGTAACGCGATTTATCCATCGCGCTCTTCAGTAAATTCGTGTATGCCGACTGACCACCATAACTGTCCATCGTAAACCCCGGCGGTATGATTTCCAAATGACTATTGGTAGTGGCATCATCATCCGTGATGTCTAAATAAGCGTTTTTATAAGATATATATTGTTTGGAATTCCAATTGATGGCATAAAAACATCCTAAAAACCCTCCGTAAACAATCGGAAGTTTCCAATATTTTCTATTCATAATTTGTCCGTAACCGGGAATAACGGCTCCCAACCATATGGTGTGTACCGGATCGGGCAGAAAAGAATCGACTGCTGCGGTTGCTATTACCTCTTCCGTCATAAACAATTGTGAGTCACTGAGATCTATCACTTGGGTTGATTGAATGGAGTCCGACGCATCAATCGATACAGGATTGTCCTGTCCCGACAAACGCATGGCAATCATTAGGAGTGTTATAAGGACAAGTCCTATTTTAGACTGTTCAATCACAATGAATGACTTGCTTTAATTCTTGTCTATATGATCTAATAACCCCATGATGCGTGACAATTCGTCATCATCTTTAAAAGGAATGACAATTCTCCCTTTCCCTTTATCATCGGAGGTGAGTCTGACACGGGTATCAAACAGTTTGGTGAGTCGCGATTTTAATTCCTGATACTCAGCCGGTTTTTCCTTTGGAGCAGTCGGCGGTCGCTTATCAAAAGAGTCAGTTTCATTGTGTAAGCGCACCAACTCCTCCACTTTTCTCACAGAATAAGCTTCTTTCAGTATCATCTCATACAAATGGAGCTGTGCCACGGGATCATTCAAACCAAGAATTGCCCGTGCATGTCCCATATCAATTTTTTTATCTTTGATGCCTATTTGGATTTCAGCAGGCAACCTGAGCAAACGTAAATAATTGGCTATGGTCGCTCTTTTTTTCCCCACCCGCTCGCTTAAACGCTCTTGTGTCAAATTGTACTCCTCCATCAAACGATAGAATGACAAGGCTATTTCAATGGCGTTCAAATCTTCCCGCTGAATATTCTCCACCAATGCCATCTCCATCACCTGGTCATCCGCAGCTGTGCGAATGTACGCGGGGATAGACTTCAAACCTATCATTTTGGCAGCCCTGTACCGTCTTTCTCCGGCTATCAGCAAATAGGTTTCATCCTCATTTTTCCTCAAAGTGATGGGAGAAACAACGCCAATCTCACGGATAGATGTGGCAAGCTCTTCCATAGCCTCCGGGTCAAAATGAGTTCTTGGTTGATTGGTATTCGCAACAATCAAATCAAGATCGATGTCATTAATCGAAGATGATCCTCCAACATTCAAAGAACCAGTGTCAATCAATGCGCCCAGTCCCTTCCCTAAACCGGTTGTTATCTTAGCCATATGCTTAGTTTTTTGTATTTTTCTGTATCAGCTCTTTGGCAAGGTCCATATAGTTGTTGCTACCCTTAGATTCTGCATCATAAAGCAACACCGGCTTACCATGACTCGGAGCTTCACTCAGCCGTACATTCCGGCTGATGATGGTTTCAAACACCATTCCTTCAAAATGTTTTTGAACCTCCGCTAACACTTGATTTGCCAAACGCAGCCGGTTATCATACATGGTCAATAAAAATCCCTCTATCTCCAATGCCATATTCAGCTTGCTCTTGATAATCTTAATGGTATTCAGCAACTTGCTGATGCCCTCTAATGCAAAATATTCACATTGCACCGGAATAATCACCGAGTCGGAAGCCGTGAGCGCATTGACAGTTATCAAGCCTAAAGAAGGCGAACAGTCAATCAATATATAATCGTATGTTGCTCGAAGTGGTGCTATGACCTGTTTCATAACCCGCTCCCTATTTTCCATGTTCAACATTTCAATTTCCGCTCCCACCAAATCTATATGAGAAGGCAGAATGCTTAAATTTTCTACTTCAGTCCCGCGAATAGCCTGTTCCGGGGGAACTCGATCAATTAAACACTCATAAATCGTAAATTCGAGGGTGCGCACATCAACCCCTAATCCTGAGGAAGCATTTGCCTGAGGGTCGGCATCAACAATCAACACCTCTTGTCCCAATGAAGCTAAAGAGGCTGCCAAGTTAATGGCGGTTGTGGTCTTGCCTACCCCACCCTTTTGATTTGCCAAGGAAATAATTTTACCCATTATCAGTGTGTGTTTGTGTTTGTCTCTGAACGAACTCTTAAAACGATTGAAGGGCAAAGATAAGAAAAATAAATTGATTTTTTATTTATCTTTGCAAGTCAAGACATTCATTCAACATGCATAAACCCGCTCCGGAAAATCCATACAAACAAATGAGAAAGAACAAGTTAACTCATTTACTATTTCTCTTCTCCCTGCTATCCGTTTTAGCATTTTTTACTTTTTACCCCTTCAGAATAGATTTAACTGAAGACGGAAGATACAGTCTTTCGCCCTATACGATACAATTGATAAAAAATGTGAATCGTCCCATACGCTTCACTGTGTATTTGAATGGCGACTTAAATCCGGCTTTTCACCGGCTTCGGAAAGCGACAATCGACATCGTCGATGATGTTTCCAAATATGCCAATCACTCGGTTTCAACTACTTATATCAATCCTGCTCAAGCCGGATCAGAAGAAGAACGCTTGCAGGCTTTTGGTGATTTGGCTGCACGCGGACTGATACCTACAGAGGTCTATATGCGCGACAAGGATGGAAAATCCATACGCCATGTAATTTTTCCATGGATTGAAATTGAAGTGGATGGACAGAAAGTCGCCGTGCCGCTGCTGAAAAACCTTCGCAACAAATCAGGAGAGGAAAACATCAACATCTCCATTGAAAATTTAGAGTTTGAGCTTGCCGATGCCTTGAGAAGATTAACTGTGAAGACCGTTCGGAAAATTGCTTTTTTGGAAGGGCACGGAGAATTAAGCGAAGCGGAGACTTATGAGATTACCAAGAGTCTGAGCAGGTATTACCAAATTGATCGCGGAGCATTGAATGAAGATGCGTCGGTTTTAAATGACTATCCCTTGGTCATTGTTGCCGGACCGCAAACTGCATTCAGTGAAGAAGATAAATACATCTTAGATCAATACATCATGTATGGAGGCAGCCTGCTTTGGTTGGTTGACGGCGTAAAGTACGACAAGCAACAACTTACAGATAAAGGTTTTACACCCGTCATCGAAGCTGATTTGAATTTGCAGGATCTATTTTTCAGATACGGCATTAAAATAAATCCGGTTCTCATTCAAGATTTGCAATGCATCAACATACCCGTCAACATTGCTCCTCAAGGCGAACAGGCACAATTTGATTGGATGCCTTGGCATTACGCCCCACTCTTGCTGAGTTCAGACCTTCATCCTGTGAGTAAAAACACAGCTGAGATACTGTCTGAATTTGTATCCGGTATCAGCATGGTCGGTCAGCCACTAACTACAAAAACAGAGGTTTTGTTAGCAAGTTCCCGTCAATCTAAAATCGCAACAGCTCCGGCGATAGTCTCGCTGCATGCTGCGGAGGACACAGACCCTGATACTTTTAATGCAAGCCATTTGCCGGTAGCTGTGATGGTCAGCGGCAATTTTCAATCTAATTTCAACAACAGGATACCTCCAAGTGGCATCAGAACTGAGCGACCTTTTAAGTCAAACAGTGATTTTACGCGACAATTATTTATTGCAGGATCGAGCATCATACGGAATGAAACCACAGGCACAGCAAGCGACAGCACTTGTTTGCCATTGGGATACGACAGGGCGACAGGCTTTACTCACGGCAATGAAACATTTTTAGTCAATGCCGTCCATTACCTCACCCATCAAGAAGAATGGATACAGCTCAGGGAAAAATCAATTAAAATTCGCTTGCTGAATCAGCAACTCAGTTTACAAAAGAAAACAAGCCTGCAAATCATTCATATAGCCTTGCCGGTTGTTTGTTTGTTCTTGTTCGCTTTTGTCTTCAACCATTACAGAAAGAAAAAATACGCACACAAGTCGGTTCAAGATTAAAGTATTTTCCAGGCAAGCGAAATGACAAAATTGCTGGTCGGCAATCCTGCAGCAACGAAATCACCTGCTTGAACAGCCTGTACCTTATTCATGACTCCCTGTATTTTAGCATCCAATGCAAACATAAAAGCATCGACTCCTAAGCCGACTTCCACATCCACCGACGCTTTTTTAAATTCATGAACAAGATCATCCGGCGTCACAGAATCGCCGTTTGTTAATTGACTGAACTCCAATTTGGATCCGGTATCCATTATAAACTTTGGTCCGGCAAACAATCTAAGGTTCACCACTTTAAAATCCAACAGTTTTACTCCTAAATAAAGCGGAATTTCAACCGTTGAGACATTCAACACAGTGTTTACATCCATCGATGAACCTCCGACCAACACATCATTCAGTGTAAAATCTTTTTTCTGAACAGAATAAAGGACTTCCGGTTGGATGTACAATTTCTTCATGCCAAAGCGGGCAAAAGCGCCAACTTGAAAATTATTCCACATCTCTCCCTTTACATCACTCAAGGTATAGGTACCATCAGTAACCGAAAGTAAATTTGAAAAAGACAAAGAAGAATTATAACCGGCTTTGACACCCAGATTAATTGTTCCAAAAACCGCTGCAACTAACAGCGAAAAGACCAACGAAAAAAACATACGTCTCATAAACGAATAAATTTAAGGGGTTGTTTTGATATAACATTTCACAGAATCAAATGTTTATAGTTTTTGATTGAGACTACAAAATTAGAAAATTTCTAAAGATAGAATCCCCTCTGATTAAATTTTTTATCTTTGCATTTCAATTCTCTGTTGTGAATTATCGCGTTTGGTATAAAAATAAAGAATCATGAGACGTGCAATCTTTCCGGGCACTTTCGACCCATTTACAATCGGACATTACAGCATCGTGCAACGTGGTTTGTCTTTATTCGATGAAATTGTCATCGGTATCGGCGTAAACCTGTTCAAGAAGACCCTTTTTGATGATGCGAAACGATTAGACATCATCAATCAGGCATTTGCCGATGAACCTAAAGTGAAGGCAGTGATTTACAACAGCCTGACCATTGATTTTGCTAAATCGGTAGAGGCAGATTTTATTTTGAGAGGATTACGCACGGTTGCCGATTTTGAGTACGAAAGAACAATTGGGGATACAAACCGGATTCTTTCAGGAATAGAAACAGTGATACTATTTACCGAATCTACTTATGCTCATATCTCATCAACAGTAGCCCGTGATCTGATCACTTACGGAAAAGATATTTCTAAGTTTTTGCCACCGAATGTAAAACTTTGAACGAAGAACGATAAACGATGAACGATGAACGAAAAACGAATAATGAATAACGAATAATGAATAACCCCTAAATCCCCTAAAGGGGACTTTTGTTTGTGCAAATGTTCATCACTTGCACGCTGCCATAGCCCCCTTCAGGGGGTTGGGGGTTAACTACTAACTACTATCTACTTTACAAACTTTCAAACTTTATGAACTTTCAAACTTTATGAACTTTCAAACTTTATGAACTTTCAAACTTTATGAACTTTACAAACTTTATGAACTCTATAAACTCCAAACTCTCCCACATCTTCCTTTTCCTCATTCTATTTCTGCGCTTTCCAGGTATGGTTACAGCACAGGAGGAAACGACCAAGACTTTCAACATCAGTAAAAGTCTAAGTATTTTCAACGCTGTGCTCAGAGAACTCGATATGTATTATGTGGATACTTTGAAACATGAGAAGATGGTCAAGTCGGCGATAGATTATATGCTGAATAATTTAGATCCTTACACGGTCTATATCCCTGAAGCAGAAACAGAAGATATCACGTTCATGACTTCCGGTGAATATGGTGGCATAGGCGCCGTCATCACAAAAACGGAGGATGGCATTTGTGTTTCAGAGCCTTACGAAGGTATGCCGGCACAAAAATACGGTCTGAAAGCAGGCGATATCATCTTAGAAATTGATGGAGAAAAAACGACAGATTTCTCTGTTTCTGAGGCGAGTTCAAAGCTAAAAGGTACTCCCAACACAGAAATCAAACTGAAGATTCAGCGCAACGGAAATAAAAAACCTTTTGAAAAGAAGTTTTTGCGTGAAAAAATTCATATCCCGCCCATTTCATTTTCAAAGATTATTGCACCCGGAATTGGGTTTATCTTACTGAATGACTTTACGGAACAAGCATCCTTGGAGCTTAAAAATACCATCATGGACATGCAGGCAAAACATCATATTGAATCCTTGATTTTAGATTTGAGAGGCAATGGCGGTGGATTGATTGATGAAGCCGTAAAAATCATGGGATATTTTGTGCCGAAGGGGACCGAAATTGTCAGTACAAAAGGTAAAATCCCTCAAGCTTCTTATACTTACAGAACACCTCTCGATCCAATCTTCCCTGATATGAAATTAGCTGTATTGGTGAACAATGCATCGGCTTCGGCTTCAGAAATCCTTGCCGGCGCAGTGCAAGATCTCGATCGCGGGATTGTGATTGGCGAGCGTACTTTTGGGAAAGGATTGGTGCAAAACATCAGACCGGTCAGCTATGGCGGACACGTAAAAGTAACAACGGCGAAATACTATATCCCGAGCGGTCGCTGCATACAAGCTATTGATTATGCGCAACGCAAAGACGACGGCAGTCTGAGGCGGATCCCCGACAGCCTGAGTCAAGTGTTTAAGACCAAAAGCGGCAGAATTGTCCGTGATGGCGGTGGCATCATTCCCGACTCCATCACCCAAGATGAGCGCAAGCTTAATATTGCCTATTACATCTATGCAAAAAATCTATATTTCAGTTTTGCCAATCGCTATGCAGCTGAACATGTCACCATTCCGAAGCCGGAGGAGTTCAAATTGACAGACCAAGATTTCGATGATTTCGTTACCTTTATCAAGGCAAAGAATTTCACTTATACACCACAGACAAAAGAATATTTTGATGAGCTGTATAATTTTTCCAAATTAGAAGGATTGGATAAAGAAGCAAAGGCTGAATTTGAAGCTTTACGAGAGAAATTACTCCCCGATTTAGACGTCAAACTACGTGAAAACAAAGATGAGATTTTAAACTTATTAGGAGTCGAAATCATCAAAAGATATTATTATCAAAAAGGAGCCATAGCGTATTCGCTCATCGATGATAAAGATTTAAAGGTGGCAGTTGAATTATTAAATAATCAAGTTGAATTTTTGGCTTTACTACAAAAAGGAATGCAATAAGGTGAGCAAATTCAGACGAGTTTTCAAGTATTTCATCCATGTGTTAACGGCACGCAACACTAATGGTTTTGGCGTACATTCACCTTATGTGTACGGGTTTATTCAATCTGTCTTGAAAGAAAAACATCCGTTTTATGCTTTTGAACGGATAGAAACTGTACGCAAGCAAATGCTGGCTGACAAAAGTAAAATTTTCGTTACAGACTACGGTACAGGTACAGACAGGGAGAGAACGGTTTCTGAAATCGCACAGCATGCGTTGAAATCGCCTGCCATGGCACAAATACTATTTAGGATTATCCATCATCATCAATTTAAAAACATCCTCGAACTTGGTACATCCTTAGGTATCAGCAGCATGTATATGGCATCGGCTTCGGTCGGTTGCCAATGCGTTACCGTAGAGGGATGTCCGTCCATCAGTGCTTTGGCGCAACAAAATTTCAATCAGTTGGGAATAAAACATATCAAGCTGATTAATTGTAATATAGACGAATCACTCAGCGGTCTTTTAGCAAGTATTGACCCATTGGATTTTGTTTTTATTGATGCCAACCATCGTTATGAACCCTTGATGCATTATTTTGAGGCTTGTGTAAATCATGCAGATGAAAAAGCCATCTTTGTCATTGACGATATTTATTGGTCGGCGGAGATGGAAAAAGCATGGAAGGAAATAAAAAAACATAAAAAGGTGAGAGCCACGATTGATATCTATCACATGGGCATTGTGTTTCTGAATCCGATGTTGTGCAGGAGGCATTATGTGGTGAAGACAGCCCCCTAAATCCCCCGAAGAAAGGTT
>CAZOUH010000013.1:0-16229 GCA_964582935.1 uncultured Paludibacter sp. | reverse complement strand
GTTTGTGCATCAATAATTTTGCTGATGGGCTTGCCTGCACCATGACCGGCTTTGACATCTATCCTGATGAGCGTGGGTGTAGTACCCGAATGGTGCTCTTGCAAGGTGGCTGCAAATTTAAAAGAATGTGCAGGGACAACCCTGTCGTCGTGATCACCTGTGGTAATGAGGGTTGCCGGATAAGCTGTACCTGCTTTCAGGTTGTGTAAAGGTGAATAATTTAAGAGGTATGCAAACATTTCTTCACTTTCCTCAGCAGTGCCATAATCAGTTGCCCACGCCCATCCGATGGTGAATTTCTGATACCTCAACATATCTAAGACACCAACTTCCGGAATGGCTACAGCAAATAAATCGGGACGTTGCGTCATACAAGCTCCAACCAACAGACCACCGTTGGAGCCACCGCTGATGGCGAGTTTTTTAGAATTGGTATAATTTGCTGCAATCAGGTATTCAGCAGCGGCAATGAAATCATCAAAAACATTTTGCTTTTGCAGTTTCGTGCCGGCTTTATGCCATGCTTCCCCATACTCACCGCCTCCACGCAAATTCGCTATGGCATATATTCCTCCCTGTTCCAAAAAAGGAATACGGGTAACAGAAAAACTTGGTAATAAACTGATGTTGAATCCTCCGTATCCATACAGCATGGTTGGATTTTTCCCGTTTTTCTTTAAGCCTTTTTTGTAGATGATGCTCATAGGGATCTGAGTACCGTCTTTAGAACTATAAAATACCTGTTCGCTGACGTAATCATCAGCATTAAACGATACCTCTGATTTACGGAACAATTCAGCTGTATTTTCAGCAACATCATATCTGTATATCGTTGGGGGATAGGTATAGGAAGTAAACATATAAAATGCTTCGCTATCATCATGTTTACCTGAAATACCGACTGTTCCTATCGTTGGAAGTTCGATTTCATGCAACAACCGACCGGAGGTGTCGTAGGCATACAGGTGATTGGAAGCATCCTGCATATAATTCACAAATAGTTGTCCTCCAATTAAACTGACATCTTTAATGACATGCTTACTTTCGGGAATAAGTGTTTGCCAATTTTTTAGTTGCGGTCGGGCAGGATCAACCACCATCAATTGCTGATTGGGAGCCTGGTAATTGGTAAGTACATAAATCTTCCCTTCATAATGGTCGATGACGCTGAAATCCGAATCGAATCCGGGTGCAATGAGCACAGCCTGTGCGTTTGCTTTTGTTAAATCTTTGAGCCATACAGAATTTCCGGAAGTGGATTCCGTTTCTACGATAAAAAGAAATTTTTCATCTTCCGAAACGCCTGCGGAGCAATTTCTCAACGCATGCTTTTTATTCTCGAAAACGATCTTGTCTTGTGTTTGTTGGTCGTTTAAACGGTGATAAAACACTTTGTGATATTCATTCTTGTTGGAGTATTCTTTTCCCGCTTCCGGTCGGTCGTAGGCAGAATAATAAAAACCGTTCCCTTGCCATGAGATGCCTGAAAACTTCACCCATTCGATATGATCAGGCAATAGTTGGCGCGTGGCAACTTCCATGACAAAAATTTCATTCCAGTCGGAACCGCTTTTAGAAATGCTGTAAGCCAAATACTTCCCGTCTTTTGAGAAAGAAGCGCGTGACAAAGCGATGGTTCCGTCTTCAGAAAGGTGATTGGGATCTAATAATACGCTTGGCTCTGCCGTTAAGGAGTCAAGTTCGTACAGCACGCTCTGGTTCTGTAAACCATCATTTTTATAAAAATAGTATTTGTTGTTGATTTTTTGCGGGTAGCTGTATTTGGGATAATTCATCAGATCTGTGAATCTCTCTCTCAGCTTATCTCTACAAGGAATTTGCTCCAAATAGCTGTGGGTAAGTTGATTTTGTGCAATCACCCAGTCTTCTGTTTCTTGCGATCTGTCATCTTCCAACCAGCGGTAGGGGTCAATCACTTGGGTACCCCAATAATCATCACTTATATTTTCTTTCTTAGTTTCAGGGTACTGAATATTGTTTTTTTGATTACAACCCAACATGATAAGCATAAAAAAGAATATTTTAAAAAGAGCCTTCATTATATTTATTTTTAAGTGGAAAATATTGCTGTTTGCTCAGCACGCACAAAATTACATGAAAATAATGACAAGTCCAATGAAAAATATAATTCAAGTGATAAATTCAATAGGATAGATTCACATCAATAAATATCATTTTCAGTAGAAAAATTATCCTTTTTAAAGATGATGATTTAATAAAAAATCACTATATTGCGAAAGTTTAAATCCATACCGTATGAAGAAGAAAAAATTCAACATAGAATATCCACTCAGTAATTCATCGCTTCCTGTATTATGGGATAGCATCAGCACCATTCATGGCTTGTCTGAATGGTTTGCAGATGACGTAAACGCCGACGAAAAAGAATTCAGTTTTAAATGGGAAGACTTTGAACAAAAAGCTTATTTGCTGCACTCGAAAACAAATTGTTCCATTCGTTTTCAATGGGAAGAAGACAAAGGCGATGAAGCCTATTTTGAAATGCGCATCATGACCTCTGAATTATCCAATGACTTGGTATTGTTGGTGACCGATTTTGCAGCAGAAGAAGATATCGAAGATGCTGTCCTCTTGTGGGATAAACAGGTCGAAACGCTGAAAAGAGTCAAAGGCATGTAAGTACCGTGACAAACTTTTGTTTTTTGAACAAAAAACATGTAAATTTGCAGGTCAAAGGAAACCGGCATGTCTCTCATCAAAAAGATTGATTTATATATCCTCAAGCGCTTTTTAGTTCTATTAGTGATGACGTTTCTCATCGTCATCTTTATTTTGTTGATGCAGTTTTTGTGGAAGCATTTTGAGGACTTGATAGGGAAAGGTATCGGATGGAATGTGTTGGCTGAATTTTTTGTCTATGCCATCATGACTTTAGTCCCCTTGGCTTTGCCATTGGCTCTTTTGCTGGCTTCTTTGATGACTTTCGGTAATTTGGGTGAAAGTTTCGAGCTGACCGCCATGAAGTCTTCAGGTATCTCCTTGTTTAGAATTATCCGCCCCCTGATTATCTTGGTCACCCTCATTGTAGTGGCTGCATTTTTCTTCTCCAATCATATCTTACCCAAATCACAGCGTGACATGTACACGCTTTTGTTTTCCATACGCCACAAATCACCTGAATTGGATGTGCCTGTTGGGGAATTCTACTCCGGCATTAATGGAGTAAATTTATATGTCCGTGGCAAGAATAAAAATATCCTCAAAGATTTAATGATATATGACTTTTCCAACGGATTCAACAACGCCACCGTGTTGCTTGCCGATTCCGGGAAAATCCAACTTACCAATGATAAGAAACACTTATTGCTGGTTCTTTATAATGGAGAAAGTTTTGAGAATCTCAGAGAACAGAAAATGTCCAATCCGGACAATATTCCGTATCGCAGAGAATCTTTTTTGCAGAAAGAGGTGTTGTATGATTATGATTCTGATTTTAATCGTTATGATGAATCATTGTTGCAAGACCGGCATATCAGTAAGAATATCAAAGAATTGTCGCGCTCGATAGATTCCATCAAACTGATTATTCAGGAAAGAAGTGAATCGCAGGTGCAAGAGATGTTGAATAGCAGGTATTTCGCGAGTAGCGGAAGATACAGGGATGCTTTATATCTTCCAAATCCCGAGAAAAACTATCACCAATACGATGTGGATAGCGCATTCGTAAATCAGTCCAACTCAGAAATTGAAATGTCTATTAACCATGCAATAGAGCGAGCTAAAAACATGGCAGATCATATCACATACAACAAGTTTTTATTGGGAGAGCCTCAAACGAATATGAACAGTCACAGTACCGAATGGCATAGAAAGTTTTCCTTGTCTTTTGCCTGTTTGATTTTCTTTTTTATCGGTGCTCCCTTAGGAGCCATCATTCGCAAAGGCGGCTTTGGCTTTCCGGTTGTTATTTCAGTCTTGATGTTTGTGGTTTATTACATCATAGATTTAACCGGCTATAAAATGGCAAGAGAAAATATTTGGGAAGCTTATCAGGGCATGTGGCTCAGCTCGGCTGTGTTGTTTCCCATGGGTGTTTTTCTAACCTATAAAGCGGCGAAGGATGCCACCTTGTTTAATCCGGATGCCTATATTAAATTCATTCAAAATATTAAAAATAAAATTTTTAAATTCATCGGAGTATCCTATGAAGATGAATTTGAATACAATCAATAAATACATATGGATAAAATTTTAGATACGATTGAAGCAGCCATTCAGGACATCAAAGATGGAAAAATAGTGATGGTGGTGGATGATGAAGATCGTGAAAATGAAGGTGATTTCGTTTGTGCTGCGGAAAAAATCACCCCGGAGATGGTTAATTTCATGATTAAAGAAGGACGCGGACTCCTGTGTGCTCCTTTAACAGAAGAGCGGTGTGCAGAATTGGATTTGGATATGCAGGTGGTCAATAACACTTCTTTTCATGCTACTCCGTTTACAGTCAGCATCGACAAGCTTGAAGGCTGTACGACAGGAGTTTCTGCACACGACAGGGCAGCCACTGTCCGGGCATTGTGCGATCCGGCTTCCAAACCGGACACCTTTGGTCGCCCGGGACATATTTTCCCTTTGCGTGCCAAATCGCGTGGCGTCATACGCAGGGCAGGGCATACGGAAGCAGCCGTTGATTTAGCGAGATTAGCCGGACTGTACCCTGCCGGAGCTTTGATTGAAATTATGAATGAAGACGGCAGTATGGCGCGTCTTCCCGATTTATTGGAGTTGAGGAAGAAGTTCAACATTAAAATTATCAGCATCGAAGATTTAATTGCCTATCGTCTCAATACAGAATCATTGATTGAAAAAGGAGTAGAAGTGAATCTGCCTACTGCTTACGGTAATTTCAGGTTGATACCCTTCCGACAGAAATCCAATGGCTTAGAGCATGTGGCATTGATCAAAGGCAGCTGGGAACCAGACGAGCCGATTCTTGTTCGCGTACATTCTTCTTGCGTTACAGGTGATATTTTCGGGTCGAAGCGTTGCGAATGTGGCGAACAATTGCACCTGGCTATGCGGATGATTGAAGAAGCGGGCAAAGGCGTGATTGTCTATATGATACAGGAAGGACGAGGCATAGGACTGATGAACAAAATCAAAGCCTATAAATTGCAAGAAGAAGGTTTGGATACCGTTGAAGCAAATCTTCATCTTGGTTTTAAAGCCGATGAACGTGATTACGGGGTAGGAGCGCAGATATTGAGAAGCATAGGGGTAAGTAAACTTAAATTGATGACCAATAATCCCGTGAAACGAATTGGTTTAGAGGCTTATAACCTGAGCATTACAGAGATTGTTCCTTTGATTATCCAACCTAATCCTTTTAATAAGTTTTACATGGAAACTAAAAAAAATAGGATGGGGCACAAGTTACAAGAATAAGTTTTTTTGCTAAATTTGTGATTAGTTGGAAAAATAATCTATTTTTGTAAACAAAACTCAAATAATCAATAAGAAAGAATTTGTTGTTAAATTTTTTCTTAAAAAATACTGAACATGGACCCACTTGAAAAAGCCAATGATGTAGAAGCTGCAAACATGAATTCAACCAAAGAATCTCTTCCAAAAGAATCTTTGCAAGAAGTTGTATCAAATCAAGAAGCTGTTGAATCGAATCAAGAAACTGTTGAATCAAACCAAGAATCCGTTGAGCTAACCCCGGAGACTGCTGAGGCAACAGAACAAACTGTTGATGCGGACAAAGAAGCTACAGATACAATTGAATCAAAGGAAGAAGTTGCTGACCCAATTGAGCAAGTTGCTGAACCGACTCAGGAAGTTGTTGGTGTTGCAACCGAGCAAGCCGCAGATGAAACTGAACAAGTCGAAGCAACCACCGAGCAGCAAGATGTAGAGCTTATAAAACCTGTTGTGAAGGCAGAGCCGATTGCAGAGATCGCTGAGCCAGTTAAAGAAACACCTCAGCATACAATAGATTTGAACACTTTTTCCCGAGAGGAGCTGATTGCTCATTTACGGCAGTTGTTGACCAAAGAGATAACCGGCATCAAAGAAGAGGTTGATTCAGTGAAGCAACTTTTTTATAAAAAGCTGAAAGCTGAAAATGAAGAGAGGAAAAAAGATTTTCTTGAATCCGGAGGTGAAGAGATTGAATACCAACCAATCAGGGATGGTTTGGATGAAGAGTTGAAATCATTGCTTGGCGAGTATCGGTCTGAGAGGGCTGCGTTAAAAGCTAAGTTAGAGGCTGATAAAGAACAGAATCTGTTAGAGAAGCAACACATACTTGACAGGATGAAGGTGCTTGTTGAAAGCAATGATGATGTTTCGTCTTTTATCAGCGAGTTCCGCGATTTACAGCGCAAATGGAAAACGATTGGTCATGTGCCGCCCGCGTTTACCAATGAGTTGTGGAAATCTTACAATATCTTGCAGGAAACATTTTGGGATTTGGTGAAGATCAACAAAGAGTTGCGGGAATATGATTTTAAAAAGAATTTAGAAGCCAAGACCGAGCTGTGTGAAGAAGCAGAACGTTTGGCAAAAGAAGAGGATGTGCTTTCAGCATTTCGTCAGTTGCAGAAATTGCATGACGACTGGCGTGAAACGGGTCCTGTGGCACGTGAATACCGTGAGCAAATTTGGAATCGTTTCAAAGCAGCCTCCACTATTATCAATCGCAAGCATCAAGGGCATTTTGATGATGTCAGGAAGATTGAAGAAGAAAATTTACGCTTAAAAATTGCTTTATGTGAAAAAATTGAAGCGTTTGATCTTACCGGTCTAAATACTTATAAAGCTTGGGATGATGCGACAAAAATAATTTTTTCCTGGCAGGAAGAATGGCGTTCCATTGGCTTTGCTCCCAAGAAAATGAATTATAAAGCATTTGACAGATATCGCAAAGCTTGTGATGCTTTTTTTGATGCAAAATCTGAATTTTATAAAGCATCTAAAGGTTTGTTGAATGAGAACTTAGAGAAGAAAAAAGCTTTATGTGAGCAAGCAGAACAATTAAAGGAAAGTACGGACTGGAAAGAAACGACTGAAATTTTAATTCGCTTGCAAAAAGAATGGAAAGCCATTGGTCCCATTCCAAAGAAACTTTCAGATGAAACCTGGAGGCGCTTTATCAAAGCGTGTGATTATTTTTTTGAGCAAAAGAAAAAAAGTACGGGTGGACAACGCAAGCTTGAGTTAGACAACATGAAACTTAAACAAGCATGCATTAAAAAAATTAATGACTTAGATACGATAACCGATAAAACGACGGCAGAAATTTTAGTCATGCTCAGAGAAAATATTGCCGAATGGAATGAAATCGGTCATGTTCCTTATAGAGAAAAAGACAAGATTTACAAGGAATACCGTGCAGCCATCGATAAAATGTTTGAGAAACTCAATGTAGATGCCAATCAGCGTCGTTTAGACCTGTTTAAAACGAATCTGAAAGATATGTCAACGCAGGGAGGGAACAAACTGCTGCGTGAGCGCGATAAGCTGATGCGTGTTTATGAGCATCTGAAATCAGAAATTGCTACCTATGAAAACAACATCGGCTTTTTATCTTCAACCAATAAGAAAGGCTCAGGCTTAATAAAAGAAATGGAGCGTAAAATTGAATCGCTGAAAGAAGAAGCACAGCTTGTTGAGCAAAAGATTAATATGATTGATGAAAGTATGTAAGTAGCTGCTTGCATACTCCTTGAATTAAACATAACTCATAATGATACGAACAACCATTATTGACTTACTGAATGACAGCGTAAGTAAATTTTCAGAAAATCCCTTTCTGTGGGAAAAGACGAATGATAAGTTTGAACCCACAACTTACAAAGAAACTAAACAACAAGCGTATGAATTTGCTGCCGGGCTGATGAGCTTAGGTGTCAAGAAAGGAGACAAGATAGCTTTGCTTTCCGAAGGAAGAAATGCCTGGATCATTGGGGAATTAGGCATTTTATTGACCGGTGCAGTCAACATCCCCTTGTCTATTAAATTGGAAGAAAGCAATGATCTGATCTTCCGTTTACAACATTCAGAGGCAGCGTATATTGTTGTGTCGGGCGGGCAATTGAAGAAAATTCATGCCATTCAAGAGGATTTGCCATTGGTGAAAAAGATTATCATTTTAGATGTCCAAGACAACTATTCGGATAAAGAGATTGCTTGGGATGAAGTAGTACAAGCAGGTAAAACTGAACTTGAAAATCATCCGGATTACGTTGAAAAAGTAGCTGCTACCATTTTGCCTGATGATTTGGCAAATATCAGTTATACCTCCGGCACTACCGCCGATCCCAAGGGCATCATGCTGACCCATCGCAATTATACGGCAAATGTTGAACAAGCCCTGACTTTGATGTCCATTCCAACGACTTATAAAACACTGATTATCTTACCGCTGGATCATTGCTTTGCGCATGTTGCCGGTTTTTACAGCTTTATGGCGAGTGGCGCGAGTGTTGGTACGGTTCAAACCGGTAAAACGGGCATGCAGACTTTGAAGAACATTCCCATCAATATCAAAGAGTTAAAACCCAACTTATTGCTAAGCGTACCGGCTTTAGCCAAAAATTTCAGAAAAAATATAGAATCGAGCATCAAAGCTCAAGGTCCTACCATTGAAAAACTCTTTAATTTTGCTATGGACATGTCTTATTCATACAACAAGGAAGGATATAATAAGGGTAGGGGATTGCAAGTATTCAAGAAGCCTTTATTGGCATTGTTTGATAAGATATTGTTTTCTAAAGTGCGAGCAGCTTTTGGCGGTGAGTTGGATTTCTTCATTGGTGGTGGAGCGTTGTTGGATGTCGATTTGCAGCGATTCTTTTATGCCATCGGTATTCCGATGTTTCAAGGCTATGGTTTATCGGAAGCCACCCCCATCATTTCATCCAATGGCATGAAGCGCCACAAATTAGGGTCATCCGGTGCTTTGGTCAAATACATGGACTTAAAAATCTGTGATATGGATGGCAAGGAATTGCCCAATTATGAAAAGGGAGAAATTGTGATCCGTGGTGAAAATGTGATGGCAGGCTATTACAAGAATGAAAAAGCAACTGCCGAAACCATCAGGGACGGATGGTTATATACAGGAGATATGGGCTATATGGATGATGATGGTTTCCTGTATGTAGTAGGTCGTTTCAAAAGTTTATTAATTTCAGGTGATGGCGAAAAGTACAGTCCGGAAGGCATTGAAGAATCCTTGGCTGATAATTCAAAATTGATTGATCAAGTTATTTTGTACAACAACCAAAATCCTTATACTGTGGCTTTGATAGTACCCAACAAGGAACTTCTTAAACAATTGGTTATAAAGGATGGTTTAGATTTGGATACAGAAGAGGGTAAAGCAGCTGCTTTGCGTAAATTGCAAGAAGAAGTTGATGCTTACAAAGCCGGTGGCAGATTTGCCGGTACTTTCCCGGAAAGATGGTTGCCGGCAGCCATAGCTGTATTGCCAGAGCCTTTTACCGAACAAAACGGCATGGTCAACAGCACCATGAAGATTGTGCGTGGAAAGGTAGAAAAACATTATGAAGATCGCATTCAAAAGCTGTATGAGAATGGCGCCAAGGAAATTGTGAATGTCGATAATCTGGCTGCTTTAGGTTGAGGGTGTATAAATTTTGTACCTGTGCCTTTAGGCACAAGATATCGGTAGAAAAATGCAGACAGGATAAAAAAAGGAGAGGGAATTAAAAGATTCCCTCTCCTTTTTTCGTCTAAGTCTATTCTGAAAACTTACTTTTCAAAGATTATGCTTTGGTAGCATCTTCCTCTCCTTCATCAGTTTTCTTTGCAGTTGCTTTTTTAGCAGACTTTTCATCAGCTTCTTCAGCTTTGGCTTCTACCTTTTCTTCAGCAGCCTTTTTGGTCTCTTTTTCAGCCTTGGCTTCTTTTTCAACAGGCGCTTCTGCCGGTTTTTCTTCCACAACAGCTTCTGCCGGTTTTTCAGCTTTTTGCTCCACTACCTGCTCTGCTTCTTCTTTTTTCTCTGCTGCTTCAGCCTTGCTTGCTTTTGCTTTAGCTGCTTTTTTTACCTTTTCGATAGCAGCACTTTCCATTTGATCTTTCAAGTCAGCTAAAGATTGGATGTCACCTAAAGTAGTTTTTTCAATATTGGCTACAGGAACAGCAACTTCTTCTTTCTTAGTACGTTTGCCTGACCTCTTAGCCGGAGTTCCGGTAGTATCGCTAACCTTTTCAGCACGTTTTTCATCTTCATGAATGCGGCTGTGTGAAAGAATGATGCGTTTTGCGTCTTTGTTGAATTCAATCACTTTGAATGATAATTTTTCATCCAATTGTGCTTGAGAACCGTCTTCTTTTACCAAATGTTTGGGTGTGGCGAAGCCTTCTACACCGTAGGGCAGAGAAACAACCGAACCCTTATCCATCATTTCAATGATGATACCCTCATGAATGCTGTCCACTGCAAATAAAGTTTCCAACACATCCCAAGGATTTTCTTCAATTTGTTTATGACCTAAGCTCAAGCGACGATTTGCCAAGTCAATTTCAAGTACTTGAACTTCTATCTCGCTACCAATCTGCGTAAATTCTGACGGGTGTTTGATTTTTTTCGTCCATGATAAATCTGAAATGTGAATCAAGCCATCAACACCTTCTTCAATTTCGGCAAATACACCGAAGTTAGTAAAGTTACGTACTTTGGCAGTGTGTTTTGAGCCTACTGCATATTTTTCTTCTATCGTATCCCACGGGTCAGCTTTCAGTTGTTTGATACCTAAAGACATTTTACGATCGTCACGATCTAACGTAAGGATAACGGTTTCTACTTCGTCGCCAACTTTCAGGAAATCTTGTGCGGAGCGTAAATGTTGTGACCAGCTCATTTCTGAAACGTGAATCAAACCTTCTACGCCGGGAGCAATTTCTACGAAAGCACCATAATCAGCCATGACCACAACTTTACCTTTAATCTTGTCACCAACTTGCAGGTTAGCATCCAAGGCATCCCATGGGTGAGCTGATAATTGTTTTAGACCTAAGGCAATACGTTTTTTCTCATCATCAAAATCAAGTATTACTACATTGATTTTTTCATCCAAACTGACAATTTCTTCCGGATGAGAAACGCGTCCCCAAGAAAGGTCGGTAATGTGAATCAATCCATCGATACCGCCTAAGTCGATAAACACACCATAAGAAGTGATGTTTTTAACGATACCTTCCAAGATTTGACCCTTTTGCAGTTTGCTGATAATTTCTTTTTTCTGATTTTCTAATTCAGCTTCAATCAGGGCTTTGTGTGATACAACCACATTCTTGAATTCATGATTGATTTTAATCACCTTGAATTCCATGGTTTTGTTCACAAACACATCGTAATCACGAATAGGTTTAACATCGATTTGTGAACCCGGCAAGAAAGCTTCAATACCGAATACATCGACAATCATACCGCCTTTGGTGCGGCATTTTACGTAACCCTTTACAATCTCTTGTGTTTCTAATGCTTCATTGATGCGATCCCATGCGCGCGTCATGCGTGCTTGTTTGTGAGAAAGAATCAATTGACCTTTTTTATCTTCTTGACTTTCAATATAAACTTCAACTACATCACCTACTTTTAACTCAGGATTGTAGCGAAATTCGCTCATGGGAACGATACCGTCAGATTTGTAGCCAACATTGACAACTACCTCGCGTTTGCTGATAGAAATCACTGTGCCGTCAACCACTTCTTTGTCCTTGATGGCAGTCAGTGTGCTGTCATAAATTTGCTGTAGCTTTTCTTTGACAGTAGCATCCCTAAAATCGTCCTTTTCATAAGCCTCCCAATCAAATTCTTCTTCTTGGGCAGGTTCTTCAGTTTTCTCAGTTGCTTGAGAGCTTGCTTCCTCAATTACTTCTACAGGCGTAGCTTGCTCTTCTTTTACAGGAACAGGTACTGCTTCTTCTGCAGTAACTTCCTTAACTTCTTCTTTTGCTTCTTCCTTCGTTTCCTTGACTTCTTCCATTTCCACAACGGGCGTTGCGGTTTCTGGCTCTATCGGAGAACTTTCCGCAGCCTCAACAGGCTTAACTTCCTCAGGTGTCGTTTGTGGCTCTAATGCCGGATCTTGATTTTCTTTCATTTCTGAACTTTTTACTAATAAATTAGTGGGTTAGACAATATATTATATAACACAAAAAATGCGGCTGCAAAGGTATAAAAAAATAATGAATGTGCCAATATGATTGAATGCAAGGATTTTATCCATGCTTAAAATTTACTAAATACCACATTGGCTTGGATGGGTTTTTGGCTGTGGTTACCGCCACAAATGGTCACACCGTTCAGTAGAAATTGTTGGGAAACATCCATGATGGCGTTGTTGCTTGAGAGTTTTAATCTGACCGGTACCAATAAAAAGTTGATGTTATCCGGGAGTGTCAGGTTATTTGCTTTAGCCTGTTTAAATTCATGGGCTATCAAACCTGAGATATCAAAAGAATAAAAATGATCGATCTCGCCGGTATCGGTATTCTTGCCGTTGTCATAAGAACCTAAGATGGCACAAGTATCAGTGGGCAGTTCTCTTTTGTTGAAAAATCTTTCGAGTGAGTTTTCTTTAATCAGCAATAAATTAGACGGCATGGGTAAAGGAAAACTTTCTGTATTCAGGTTGTTGATATCAACCCTCAATTTTGCATCGTTGATAAAGATTCTGGAATCATCTGTCTCAATTTTTTCCTGCATTTCTTTGATCGGCAGTTGAATACGGGTGTATAAATTAGCCGGTGAAGAAATATGATGCACCTGTTCCGGTTGATTTTCCAACTGATTTACGATCTTGTCTTTGTCCGGATGGAGGAAGCGATTGACTTGTCGCACCCAAGAGTTTGCCGGAAAAGTAACAGAGCTGTTTACAGTTACGATTGAATCTTGTCCTGCTGTATCTTTTAATGTATAGGTATAGCTGTGGTAATACTCCATATCGATTTGGCGCACATAAAGCATGGAGGCAGAACCAAAATCGGTCGTGATATACATGCCTTTAAAGAAATCGAAAAAAATTGAATCTTGTGAATAAGTGTCAGCTTGTATATTGCTGAACCGCTGCACGAAATCGTTGTTTAGTTTGATGATCACAAAAGATGAAGCACTGCTTCCCGTTGCATCAACAGCAGTAAATGCTTTTTCACCAATCAATAAGGAAGGATTAGTTTTGTCCACATACTCATCCGGATTCAAATTGCTGGGGTAGGGCGTTGTGTAGTTGAAAGTTTTTTTATTCATTTCATATACACTGACGTGCATGGGAGCATATTGGTCGCCGAAAAATTTTCTGTAATACATCACCAATAAAATAGAATCAGGTGTTGCATTCACGGGATAGACATGATTCTTCGGATATTCTACCTGAGCCAAAATATCGGCATGTACTGTTCCGTAGGTATTGTCAGAAAAAGTGCCCAACAAGAAGGAGTCAGGACGGGAATACATGAAATCGACTACATAATTCTCAGAATTGACATTAAACTGATCGAATGCAACCATGATTTTATCACCGGGAGGTTGAATGCTGCTTCCCATATCTGTTATGTTGCTTTCGTTGCATGCGGAAAAAATGATCAAGAGGGATGCGAAGAGCATCAGTGCGCGGTTGTTCATACGTGTTTGTAATCAATCTTTTGTTAAAGTAACACTGTCATAAAATCTAACGTATTCATCAGCATAATCTTCATCCGGTTTATAAGGGAGGAATTTTTTCTTCTTCTTTTCGATGTATTTAAGTACTTCAGGATTTGTATTTTCTTCGGATTGTATGATGCCGTCTGAGTAATCAATAGCAAGTTTATTCAAAGCCACATAATCGATGTCTCCATCTTTTAAATGTACTAAATCTTTAGATTCTATACCTTCCAAAATTAATTTTTCTGCAAAGATGTCTCGGAAAGGTTGTTTGAAATCATCATCAAATAAAGAATAAATCACCTTTGAGTTTTTGAAAAAAGGATCTTGATTGAATGCTTTTTTGACGTATAAAGGTGCTAATGCTGTCATCCAGCCCAAGCAATGGATGACGTCAGGCGTCCATCTCAGCTTTTTCACTGTTTCCATCACGCCACGCACAAAGAATATTGTTCTCTCATCATTGTCGGTAAACTCACTTCCGTCTTCATCATGGGTTGTAAATTTCCTTTGAAAGAAATCTTCATTGTCGATAAAATAGACTTGTAAACGAGCAGATTGGATGGATGCCACTTTGATAATCAGAGGATGATCGGTGTCATCGATGATTAAATTCATACCGGATAATCTGATGACCTCATGCAATTGATTGCGTCGTTCATTGATTATTCCGAATTTGGGCATAAAAGTCCGGGTTTCTTTCCCCCTTTCTTGCACTGCTTGTGGTAGATACCTGCCCATATCCGCTATCGGGGATTCTGGTAAATAAGGGAAAATCTCCTGAGAAATGTAAAGAATTTTTTTATTTTTTTTCATGAATGGTGAAACACGCCGGTTTGAATTCCGGCAAATAAACACACAAAGGTACAAAAAAAACTTGGAATATTGTATCTTGCAGGCGAATCCCAAGAAGTTTTTGTACTTTTGGCAAATTTTATCTTTCATATAAGGCATTTAAAATGGTTATAGTCAACACGATTAATCAGATTGAACAAGTGATGCAACATGTCCGTATGGCTGGTCAGCGCGTAGGGTTTGTGCCCACCATGGGAGCTTTGCACGCCGGACACATCAGTTTGGTGCAACGTTCGGTAGCTGAAAATGATTTTACGGCAGTGAGTGTATTTGTGAATCCGACGCAATTTAACAACCCACAAGATTTGGAAAAATATCCGAGAG
Source organism: uncultured Paludibacter sp. (assembly GCA_964582935.1). Lineage (GTDB taxonomy): Bacteria > Bacteroidota > Bacteroidia > Bacteroidales > Paludibacteraceae > Paludibacter. The sequence goes on along the minus strand of CAZOUH010000013.1, from coordinate 1,387 downwards.
ATTTAGCGAAAGATGAAGCTTTGTTGTTCAAGCACGGATGCGATTTGATTTTTGCACCTTCTCCAACTGAACTGTATTCAGAGGCAGATTTAAAAACTTCTTTCGAGTTTGATTTTGGCGGCTTGGATCAAATGATGGAGGGCAAGCACCGACCGGGACATTTTAACGGAGTCGTACAGATTGTCAGCAAGCTTTTTAAAATTATCCAGGCAGATAAGGCCTATTTCGGAGAAAAAGATTTTCAGCAATTAGCCATCATCCATCACATGACCAAAGTAATGGGTTTCGACATTCAAATAATTGATTGTCCGATTGTTAGAGAAAAATCCGGCTTGGCTATGAGCAGCAGGAATGAGAGATTGAGTCCGGAAGAACGAGAAATTGCAGCCAATATATCGAAAGTATTGTTTGAAAGTCTTAACTTTGTACCCTCATTATCTCCAAAACAACTTGAACAATGGGTCGCCAATGAGATTCGAAAAGTTTCGGGTTTGGATTTGGAGTATTATGAAATTGTAGATACAAAAAGCTTACAGCCCGCTGTCAATTGGGAAAAATCCACCGTTGGATGCATCGCTGTTTATTGCGGAGGCGTAAGATTAATTGATAATATCAGATGTTCGTAACAGTATTAAAATCTAAAATTCATCGGGCTACCATCACTGAAGCCAATCTGAATTATATCGGCAGTATTACCATTGATGAAAATTTGATGGAAGCAGCCCGCATCATCGCCAACGAAAAGGTAACTGTTGTCAATATCAACAATGGAAGTCGCTTTGATACTTACGTGATTGCCGGTGAACGCAGATCGGGCGATATTTGTATCAATGGAGCAGCTGCACGCTTGGTACAACCCGGCGACTTGATCATCATCATGGCATATGCAATGATGGATCTGAAAGAAGCTGAGACCTTCAAACCTGCCATTGTTTTCCCTGATACGAAAACTAATCAAGTTATTCAGTGAGCCTTAGCTTCAATTTCGTCTTTTAATGAATTTTACGCTTTTACAGACCGATAAAGATTCTCATGCGCGTGCAGGCTTGATTGAAACAGCCCATGGGCATGTTGAAACACCTATTTTTATGCCGGTTGGTACCGTTGCTTCTGTAAAGGCTGTTCATTTTCATGAACTGAGAGACGACATCCAAGCACAAATAATTTTAGGCAATACCTACCATCTCTATTTACGCCCCGGATTGGAGATCTTGGAGCAAGCCGGTGGTTTGCATCGTTTCAATGGTTGGGATAGACCCATCCTAACCGACAGCGGCGGCTTTCAAGTTTTTTCCTTAGCTGCTAATCGTAAATTAACCGAAGAAGGTGCACATTTCCGTTCGCATATTGATGGCAGTAAACATTTATTTACTCCCGAAAAGGTAGT
>CAZOUH010000012.1:2143-16643 GCA_964582935.1 uncultured Paludibacter sp. | reverse complement strand
CTGGTAATGTTCATTAACAGACTGAGCTAATGTCCGTTGCGACATGTTTTTTTTCAACAAATCATAAGCAATGATCTTGCTCGGGGGAATTCCTTTTAATATGTTTATCCTTTCCTTCATTGAAAATATGATGACAATTTACGCCACAAAGATAGTAAACAAATTTGTTTATATAGCATCTTGTGAAATATCTTGTTATAAACTTTGTACTCTTTACTCTGAAGGGCGTTGTAACAGCGTGCAGCCGACTAATAGCACGCGTACAAAGCTCTAACAAAACAACATGCAATATTCCCCTCGTAAACCTTTCCAAATGATGTAAGCACCTGCCAAGTTATAAGATTTGAATAGCAAAGATTTTTTTAACATACACAGTGTTTTGCGGATTTTATAGATTCACAAAAAATATGTACATTTGCATGCAATATTTTTTCATAGCAACAGGCGACTTTTACGGTCGTTAATCGAAACTAAAAATTATTCCCTATGTCATTTATTGCAGATAAAATTCAATTCGAAGGTTTAACATTTGACGACGTATTATTAGTCCCCGCTTATTCAAATGTATTGCCTCGCAATGTCAACTTGTCCACCCGTTTTTCTCGTAATATTGAACTTCAGATACCCATCGCTTCAGCAGCCATGGATACCGTTACCGAATACAAAATGGCTATTGCCATAGCCCGTGAAGGAGGTATCGGCGTGATTCATAAAAACATGTCTATAGAAGAGCAAGCCAGGCAGGTGAGGGTAGTGAAACGTGCTGAGAATGCCATGATTTCAGATCCGGTTACCACACATAAAGATGCTACAGTCGGAGATGCACTAAGCATTATGGCTGAATATAAAATTGGTGGTATTCCTGTGGTAGATGAAGAAGGTTTGCTCGTAGGTATAGTCACTAACCGCGACCTCCGTTTTCAAAAAAACATGAATACCAAGATTGATGAGGTCATGACCAAAGAGGGTATCATCACAACTTCCCGTACCACCGACTTAGAAGCTGCAGCAGAGATTCTTCAACAACATAAGATTGAAAAACTGCCGGTAGTTGATCAGGATAATCGGTTGATTGGGTTGTTGACTTATAAAGATATCACCAAGGCGAAGGATAAACCCATGGCATCGAAAGATAAACAAGGGCGACTGCGCGTTGCGGCTGCGGTGGGAGTTACCGCTAACGTTTATGAACGAATCGACGCTTTGGTAGAAGCCGGTGCGGATGCTATTGTCATTGATACGGCGCACGGGCATTCTGAGGGCGTGATTCAAACTTTGAAAGAAGTAAAAAAACGCTATCGATCCATCGACATCATCGTTGGGAATATCGCTACGGCAGAGGCTGCCAAAGCATTGGTAGAAGCCGGAGCAGATGCTGTGAAGGTCGGCATAGGTCCGGGTTCTATTTGCACCACACGTGTTATAGCCGGTGTGGGTGTGCCTCAGCTGACTGCTATATTTGAGGTATCCAAAGCCTTGGAAGGATCCGGCGTTCCTGTTATCGCTGATGGCGGTATCCGTTATTCCGGCGATATAGTCAAAGCATTGGCTGCCGGAGCAGACACGATTATGGCAGGTTCCTTATTTGCCGGCGTAGAAGAATCTCCCGGAGAAACCATACTTTTCAGTGGGCGGAAGTTTAAGACATACAGAGGTATGGGTTCATTGGAAGCCATGGAAAAAGGTTCAAAAGACCGTTATTTCCAAGATGTGGAAGATGATATTAAAAAATTGGTGCCGGAAGGTATTGCCGCACGCGTTCCTTTTAAAGGAGCGCTGTATGAGGTAGTTTATCAAATGATTGGCGGTTTGAGAGCAGGGATGGGCTATTGTGGAGCGCATAGCATCCAAGAGTTACACAATGCTAAATTTACACGTATCACCAATGCCGGTGTCATTGAGAGTCATCCGCACGGGGTAACCATCACGAGCGAAGCACCCAATTACAGCCGGAGCGAATAAAAAACCTTAAAAAAGTCAATCATTTTACAACATATATAATTAGTTTGCGTTAAATTGTTTACGTTCGTAAACGAAAAAAATATTATTAATAATTTGTTTAAGCAATGTTTCTATGAAGGCACTTTTTGTTTCATTGTCTGTATTATTTCTTTCCGGCTCGTTGGCAGCAAAAGATCCGGTGCTGATGACCATCAATGGCAATCCGGTATCGAAATCGGAGTTTGAGTACATCTACAACAAAAATAACTCAAACAACGTATTGGATAAGAAGTCATTGGAAGAGTATGTTGATCTTTTTGTAAATTTTAAACTGAAAGTTGAAGAAGCCAAATCTCAAGGGATAGATACCACAAAATCTTTCATTGATGAGTTGAGGGGGTACCGTGATCAATTGACTAAGCCCTATTTGACCGATGCGAAAGCTGAGGAAAATGTTTTAAAAGAAGCTTATGAAAGGTTGAAAGAAGATATAGAAGTCAGCCACATTTTAATCCGTGTGGATCAAAATGCTACTCCGGAAGATACGCTGGCAGCGTGGAGTAAGATTCAGGAGATATCTCAAAGATTGCAGCATGAGGACTTTGCCACAGTTGCCAAAGAAGTGTCAGAAGATCAATCCGTAAGCGATAATGGCGGTTATATTGGATGGATTACAGGATTTCGTACTGTTTATCCTTTTGAAACCATGGCATTTAACACGCCGGTTGGTACCATCTCAAAACCGGTGCGCACAGCATTCGGTTATCATTTAATCAAAGTCAGCAACAGAAGAAATTCTCCGGGCGAGGTCTTGGTGTCGCACATCATGAAGTTTACTTCGCAAGGTGATGAGGTTTTGAATACACAAGCAAAGCATCAGATCGATTCATTGTACCAGTTGGTAAAAGGGGGAGCTGATTTTGGTGAGCTTGCTTCGTCTAATTCAGATGATCGTGGTTCTGCAACTAAAAATGGCGAGCTGCCCTGGTTTGGAACGGGCAGGATGGTTGCCGAATTTGAGCAAGCAGCCTTTGCGCTACAGAATCAAGGCGACATCAGTGAACCGATACAATCTGCTTATGGATGGCATATTATCAAACTGATGGATACCAAGCCGATTCCTTCATTTGAAACCAAAAAATCCGAAATTGAACGTTTGATAAAAAGGGATGAAAGAGCACAGGCAGGTAATCAAGCATTCATCGGAAAACTAAAAAAAGACTATAAATTGAAATTTGCCAAAGGCAATGCAAAGGCTGATTTTTATACTTTATTGCAAGAGAAGACATTGACTGATTCTGCGTTTTTGGCAGAGGCTTCAAATCTGAAGAAACCCATGTTCTCTTTTGCCAAACAGACTTTCAAACAAGATGATTTCTTATCCTATTTGAAAGAAAATCCATCCACTGAAAAATCATCTGCTCAAGACATCATCGATGAAAAGTTGAATGAATTTATAGACAAAGAGTTGTTGGCTTATGAGGATTCTCAATTGGAAAAGAAATACGATGATTTCCGTTTGCTGATGAATGAATACCACGACGGTATCCTTTTGTTCGAAGTCAGCAATGAGGAAGTCTGGGAAAAAGCTTCTAAAGATACGGCAGGTTTGGCTGTTTTCTTCAGAAATAATAAGGAAAACTATACTTGGGACAAACCTCATTTCAAAGGACGTATTGTTCAATGTAAAACTGAGGAAGCCTATGAAGCTGCAAAAAGGATTCTCGATACACAGCCTGTAGATTCAATCGACAAGTATCTTCGTCATTTGAATGATAGCGTGGTGAATGTAAAAATCGACAAAGGCTTGTATGTGGAAGGAGATAATAAGTTTGTCGATCGTTCTATTTTTAAAACTACCGATGAGTTAGTTCCAGATGCTAAATTCCCTTATGTTGAAGTTGCGGGTAAAATGCTGCATTATACTCCGGAAGATTACACCGATGTGCGTGGATTAGTTACGGCAGATTATCAGGAGTATTTAGAAAAAGAATGGATAGCCCATTTGAGGAATAAATATCCGGTCAAAATAAACCGGAAAGTCCTTCAAAAAATTCAAAAAAACTGATTGTCAATTAGCTGTTAGATGCATACTTTCAAGCGTTTTTTGCTGATGATTTTATTCGGCTCTTTGATGGGGTGTGTCACGCACACGCCTGATCAGAGCCGGATACCTTTATTGGAAGTTGAAGGGAAATTCCTCTACTTGGATCAATTAGAAGGGGTAATTCCTTCCGGCATAAACGCCGCGGACAGCATTCAGTTAGCCGACAGCTACATCAAAAAATGGGTGACTGATATTTTGTTGTATGAGAACGCCAAACGCAACGTGACCGACAAAGTCGAAATCGAGAAACTCTTGGAAGATTATAAAAAGTCTCTGATCATTCATCAATATCAGCAAAATCTGATTCAGCAGCGATTGCGCCTTCAACCTTCGGAAGAAGAGATGCTTGCTTTTTATCAAAAATCCGGCGGTCAACTTCTATTGAAAGAAAATCTGATCAAAGGAATGCTGTTAGTTCTTCCAACCGGCGCACCAAAAGTGACTGACGTCAGAAAATGGGTTCAACAAGGAGATGTAAAATCTTTAGAATTAATTGAGAAGTATAGTCTGCAGCACGGATTAAGTTATGATTATTTCGCAGACAGATGGATTCCTGTCAACGAGATTTTAAAGAAAATACCGATACAACAAGAATCTTTGAATCATGCCTTAGGTACCAATAAATTCTTTGAAACAAACGACAGCCTGAAACTGTACATGCTGAAAATTGATTCGGTAAAGAGAATAGGCGAAGTAGAGCCTTTTGAAACCGGGAAAGATAAAATTGCTTACCTCATCATGAGTAAGCTTAAAACAGAGTTTATTACTAATTTTGAAGATGAGCTTTATAATGATGCCGTACAAAATGGCACGGTTACGTTTTTCAAACCATAAATTCTTAAATAGCTGACAGGATTAAAATAAAAGTACGAGACGAGCATGCATACGAGTAAGTCACCAAAGACTCTGAAAATTCGACATGTGAGTTCCATACGATTTTCTAAAAGTAATTATTTACGTATGAATTTAAGTACAAAACACATATTGATGATGGTGCTCGCTTGCTGTCTGTCTTTTGAAAACATGCATGCGCAGTCGAATATTATCGATGAAATCATTTGGATTGTCGGCGATGAATCAATCTTAAAATCGGAAGTCGAAGAACAACGTATTCGGGCACAATATGAAGGAGTATCCATCGAAGGAGATCCTTATTGTGTTATTCCGGAGCAGATTGCCATTCAGAAGCTTTACCTCCATCAGGCTCAAATTGACAGTATTGAAGTGAATGAAGGTACGGTTATGAATCAGGTTGAGATGCGGATGAACTATTTCATTTCTCAAATTGGTTCGAGAGAAAAATTGGAGGAGTATTTCGGGAAAAGTGTGGTTGCACTGCGTGAGGACATGCGAACCATGGTGAGAGACCAAATGATCATCCAGCAGATGCAACATAAGTTGGTGGAGAATATCAAATCTACCCCTGCAGATGTCAGGCGTTTTTATGCTTCCTTGTCAACCGACAGTATTCCCACCGTTCCTGCGCAGGTCGAGTTGCAAATCATCAGCTACCATCCCCGCATCCGCCAAGATGAGATTGACGCTGTGAAAGACAGGTTGAGGGAATTTTCAGAAAGAGTCAATAACGGAACAACCGAATTTTCAACATTGGCACGTTTGTATTCTGAAGATACTGAAACTGCCAAAAGAGGTGGTGAACTTGGCTTTATGGGGAAAGGACAGCTTGTTCCGGAATTTGCTAATGTGGCATTTAATCTGACTGATCCTAAGCGCGTTTCAAGGGTTGTTGAAACCGAATTCGGGTATCACATCATTCAACTCATTGAAAAGCGCGGCGATAGGATCAATTGCAGACATATACTGATGCGACCGAAAACATCGTTGGAAGACAAACAATTAGCAATTCAGAAGATGGATTCGGTTACCAATGTTATTCGAAGTGAAAAAATGACCTTTGAACAGGGTGTGATGTATTTCTCATCAGATAAAAATTCAGCAATGAACGCCGGTCTAATGCTCAATCAACGCACGGGTACTTCCAAATTTGAGTACCAGGAATTGCCTCAGGAAGTTGCTAAAGTAGTTTATGACATGCAGGTTGCCGAAATCTCCAAGCCTTTTGTCATGATAGATCCAAGCTCCAACAAAGAAGTTATTGCAGTCGTGAAAGTCAAGTCAAAAGTAGAAACCCACAAAGCCAATTTGATAGACGACTATCAACTGCTGAAAAATTTCTATGAGGAAATGAAGAGAGAGGAATTTCTGACAAAATGGATAGAAAGGAAACAAAAAGAGACTTATATCAGCATAGATCCTGCCTGGCAACACTGTGATTTTAAATATCCCGGATGGATTAAACAATAAGACCCTTCCGTCATGAGTCACAAAAACTTCATACTATTCGTTCTTATTGGTTCGATGTGGTTCTCTTTTTGCGACCTCCCTGCTCAAATCCGACATAGAAGTCTGAGAGAGGAAGTACTGACAGAGCAACAAAAAACCAAAACAGAAACTGCCGATCCAACCCAAAAAGAACTCACTACTCCCAAAAAGACAAAGTCGAAAAAATTAGAACCTTTAGAGCCGGTTGCACCCATCAAAACACCTTTCGACCAAAAAACAGCCAAAATTATCTATCTTGAAAATGCTGATTTGGTAAATTTCGATCAGCGTTTACGACCGGATGTGCAAATCCTGAATGGGAATGTGAAATTCAGACATGATGATGCTGTCATGACCTGCGACAGTGCTTATCTTTACAAAAACAACAATTCGTTGGATGCATTTAGCAATGTGAAAATCGTGCAGGGTGATACCTTGTTCGTCTATGGTGATAAGCTTTATTATGATGGAAATACGAAATTGGTGCGGCTCAGGGGCAAAGCCAAGTTAGTGAACAGAAATACCACGCTGACGACCGACAGTTTGAACTATGACAGAACAACGCAGCTTGCTTACTATTTTACCGGAGGAAAGATTGTCGATCCGGAAAATACCTTGACTTCAGTTTGGGGGCAATATTCGACGGCAACGGAAGATGCACTTTTTAGCAACAAAGTGAAATTAGTCAACGAGAATTTTGTAATGGATGCCGACACCTTGACCTACAATACAAAAACGCATATAGCTGATTTGGTTGGAGATACACACATCGTTTATCATGATGAAACCGATATCTATACACGTAAAGGATGGTACAATACAGAAACTGAAAAATCCATGCTGCTGAATCGTTCCTACTTGACAAATAAAGAGGGCAAATACATGACAGGCGACACGATTTTTTATGATAAGAAAAAAAATTATGGTGAAATATTCGGCAAGGCTGTCTTGAATGATTCCATTCAAAAATCATCGCTCTTGGGTAATTATGTGTATTACCATGAAGAAGATGAGTTGGGCATCGCCACCGACTCAGCCCTGTTGGTTGATTGGTCAACCGAGCAGACTTTATACGTGCACGCCGATACCTTAAAAACCTACAAAGATTCAATTTACAACGAAGCTGAAGCGTGGAGGAATGTCCGCTTTTATCGTGAAGATGTACAAGGAATTGCAGATTCGTTGATTTATTCGTCGCGCGATTCTGTCATGCATTTGGTCAATGAACCTGTTGTGTGGCAAGAGAATCAACAATTTTCGAGCAAGACCATCCATATCTATAGTAAAAACCAAGAGCTTGAGAAAATCCATTTGGAGCATGCAGCCATGATTATCGAACAAGTGGATTCTGCATTTTACAATCAAATTTCCGGAAAAGACATCACCGCATTTTTAGACAGCAGCGAGTTAAAACGCTTGGAAGTCAATGGCAATGCTGAAACGGTTTATTTCATCCGAGACGAGCATGACAATTCTTTATTGGGAGCCAACCGTACCGAAAGCAGTTATGTGACTTTTCATTTTAAGGACAGAAAGATGGATAAGACCATTTTTCCTTCTGCTACAACGGGCGAATTTCATCCCATAGAAATGGTTACCGATGATTTTATGTTTCTATCGAATTATTTCTGGTTAGATACCCATCGCCCTTTGTCGAAAGACGATGTCTTTAAGCACTTTCCGAAAGCAGCTCGAACCAAAACGTCTGCCGGTGATGATATGAAAAGCGACAATCTTTCTCCTCCCAAAAGAAATTTGTAAATTGACGCCGGTTTATCCGTAGAAAATTTAAAGCTGAACATTATGCTGAGCATACTTGAGGAATATTTGTATTACTTGCAATTTGAAAAAGGACTATCCAACAATTCAATAGATGCCTACAGCAATGATTTGTTCAAGTTATCGACCTTCCTTTCAGATGCCCATATAGATATTGAAAAAGCAAATTCGGAACATGTAAGAGATTTCATCGTGGAAATCAGTTCTATGGGAGTTCATCCGCGCACACAGGCACGCATTATTTCAGGCATTAAGTCGTTTTATCATTTCTTGATTTATAAAAACAAAAGAGACGACGATCCTACTGCTTTGCTTGAGAGTCCGAAAATTGGTTTACGCTTGCCGGATGTGTTGACCGTAAACGAAATCAATCGCATGATCAGCAGCATTGATTTGTCGAAGCCCGAAGGACAAAGAAACAAAGCCATCATTGAGGTATTATATGGTTCGGGCTTACGGGTTTCTGAATTAATTAATCTCCAAATTTCCAATTTGTATTTGGAAGATGGTTATATGTTGGTAGAAGGGAAGGGAAGCAAACAGCGCTTGGTGCCGCTTTCCCCCGAATCCATTCGTCAGCTGCAACTGTGGAATATTGACAGGAATAGCTTGAACATCAAAAAAGGACAGGAGAATTTTGTGTTTTTAAACAGAAGAGGTGCCCGACTTACCAGGGCAATGATATTTACCATCGTGAAAGAATTAGCTGCTGTAGCGGGCATAACAAAGAAAGTCAGTCCGCACACTTTTCGCCATTCTTTTGCCACCCATTTGTTGGAAAACGGCGCTAACCTTCGCGCTATCCAACAATTGTTGGGACACGAATCCATTACAACTACAGAATTATATACCCATATCGACATTCATTTTCTAAAGAAAACCATACTCGAATGTCACCCGATGCTGAAAGATGAAAACGCACTTTAATTTGCTCATATTACTGCTATTCTTAATTGCCGGTTTTGCGCAAGCCGGTGAGACTTTGGTGCTTGGCAATGTGCGCAACAAATCTGACAAATCTCCCATTCAATCGGCAAATATCTATTTCAAGGATACAAATATTGGCGTTGAAAGCGATGAAGATGGCTTTTACATCATCAAACACACAGGGCAAGAATCAATCTTGGTGTTTTCTTGCATCGGATATAAAACCCAAGAATTTAAAATTACTCCCGGAGAAACCACAGGTTTGTATGTAGAAATGCGGGAAGATATGAATTTTTTGCAAGAACTGTTCGTGATGCCCGGGAAGAATCCTGCTTTAGACCTTATGGATCGTGTCAGGAAAGCCAAGCAAAAGAACGATGCATACAATGCTCCTTTTACCTTTTTTGTTGATAATCAGCAGGTGGTGCTGTTATCCGGAGAAAAATCAAAACACCGTTCAGTCCAATATTTTGATGCTCACTTGCAGGATTTAGATTCGGCACAGGATGCAAAACTGTCTTTTCCATTGTATCTCTCCGAAGAGCAATTAATCAAAAAAGGCAACGCTTCACCAAAAACCATTTACAAAGAATCCAAGGCATCGCCAGAAAAATTAGATTTGATGTTCGAGCAGCTCACCGGAGGATTGACGAGCGATCTGAATTTTTACCACAACACCGTCATATTGTTTGGGAAACATTTTATCAGTCCGCTTGCCAACACAGCAAACACTTATTATCGTTTTTTCCTCATGGATAGTCTAAATGTGGATACAGGCAAGCAGTACTACCTGCGTTACAGATCCAAAAACAGTAAAAACCTCGCATTCAACGGAGAATTATGGATTGACTCTGCAACTTATGCCCTGACGAAAATCATTGCTGAGCTTCCGCGTAGCGCCAATCTCAATTATATTGAAAACCTAAAATTATCAGGAGATTACCGGCAGGATGACCAAGGTTTTTGGTTGCCGGAGAACACTTCGGTGTCCTTGAATATGACCTATCAGTTATTGGCTGACAGTGCAAACTTATCTCCCGAAATCTACATTGAAAAAAGAGAGCGTGTATCGGTGCATGAAGGTTGGATTGAGACCGAGTCGGATTTTGCCGGATCGTCTTATTCCAAAGAAGAACTGGAAATGAAATTAGCCGAAATGAATGATTTGCCTTTGATGAAAACCGCCAAATGGATTGCTGATGGCGTGTTAACAGGCTATGTGCAAGCCGGTAAAATCGATATTGGCAAACTGTATCAGTTGGCAAGGCTAAGCGATATCGAAGGCATGCGTTTCAGTGTGCCACTGCGCACCAACGAGCATTTGTGGAAAAATGCTGAAATAGGTGGTTATTGGGGCTATGGGTTAAGAGACAAAAAACACAAGTATGCAGTTTTTGCCTCTTATCGATTGCCTTTTCACAAAAAGACAATCGTTAGTGGCGGTTACACCGATGATTTAAGACGTGTCGATTACGATTATCAAGATTTTCTCTTGCGTGAAAATCCTTTGCTTTCCGGTGATGAAGATATCTCCAACACCCTTTTTAGTTTCCGTTCTTCCGATAGAATTAACCCGAGGAAAGAATGGTATCTTTCTTTGTCACATGATTGGAATAACAATATCGAAAGCAAATTGATTTTTCGCCGGCATCAGTATATGGGGAACAATGCACTTCCTTTTGTAAAAGGCGATATGATTTTTTCGACCATGCAGCATCAATCTGTAGTCTTGACTACCCGATTTTCTTTCAATGAAAAAAGTTTTGAAGATCATTTGAGCCGGATTTACATTCCCGGCAACCATCCGGTAATCTACCTCAATTTAGAAGCAGGCTCAGCAAGTCTCCATGAGACTGAATATCCGTATGGAAAGATTAGTGCGACCTTGAGTCATCGTTATCAATTCGATGTGGGTGAATGGAACTACAGCATCAACGCGGGTGGTATGATAGGCAAATTACCTTATAATCTCTTGTGGATACCACATGGTAGTGAATCTTTTTACTTCAAAAACAATGATTTCAATTTGATGAATTACATGGAATGTGCTTTAGATAAGTACATTTCCATGCATCATGAATGGATGTTCAATGGTATTTTACTGAATCATATACCTTTGATTCGCCTGTTGAATTTAAGGGAATTGGTATCCTTCAAATTTTTGTATGGAAGCACGGCAGGCATGCATGCAGAAATTTTGGATTTCCCCACTGCAATCGGCACATTACAATCTCCTTATATGGAAGTTGGATTTGGAATCACCAACATCTTACGAATATTTTCTTTGCAATCCGTATGGCGTTTAAGCGACACCAACCAGCCGGATATCCGAACGTGGAGCATCTTGGCAGGCATCAGATTTAATTTTTAACCCTGCAAAAGCCAGGTTACAAATTGTAATTCTAATAAAATCATGTAATTTTGTCTTTCTTTAGGAAAATAGCAGTCAGGTGATTTTTTTTAATCCCCATCATTTTCAATCATTAACGATAAACAACATGCAACAAACCACGATTAAAATAGCCGTCATCGGTGCAGGTAATATGGGTGCTGCCATTGTCAAAGGATTGGCAAGCAGCAATCAAACTTTTTCATTCGACATTCGTGTTAGCGACATCAATCAACAAGCACTTGATGCGCTTAAACTTGCAGTTCCCGACATCACAATCAATACTTCCAACGAAGCAGTGGTTAAAAATGCTGATATAATTATGCTGGCAGTAAAACCCTGGTTGGTTGAGCAAGTTGCCGCGACTATCAGCGACAAAATAGACTATCGAAATCAAATCATTGTATCCATTGCTGCCGGTATTGATTTGGAAACTCTTGTATCATTATTTGATGACTTAGCTGTGTTGTTTCGGATTATTCCGAATACTGCCATCGAAATGAAGCAGAGTGTTTCCATCATTTCGAGCTATCAGGCGGATGAGTCGCAGCAACAGCTTATCCGTTCAATATTCAGTTTGTTGGGAAAAGTCTTTTTCGTTCCCGAAGCCCAATTGAATGCTTTGATGTCCTTGTCTTCATGTGGCATCGCATACGCATTGCAATACATCCGGGCAGCCATGAAAGGTGGCGTTGAAATGGGTCTTTCTCCACAACTCGCCAAAGAGGCAGTCATGCAGACTTTACAAGGGGCAGTTGCGCTGTTGGCTGCCAATGATTCGCATCCTGAAGTAGAAATCGATAAAGTGACTACGCCCGGCGGCATCACCATCAAAGGACTCAATGAAATGGAGGCGAACGGATTCACCAATGCGGTCATCAAAGGTTTAAAAGCTTCCCACATCAAGTGATTGAGACAACCAATCCCGTATCATTCTACACAACTACCTTGTAGCTGAATCACTACCTCGGGGTTTAAGCCACCACCGGAGATGGTTAGTAAAGCATTGTGGGTACCAGTTTGCAAAGGTTTGTATCCTATGTGGATATCTCTGCCTGCAAATTTGTTAACCGCATCCCGCTCCAATTGATCTACAGAAACCGTAAAATACGCTGCATTTGTCCCACTTATATCTACGTTTAAATCACCAATCAAATCATGAGTCTTTATATTTAAATACTTATAAGCAGCAGCGTTTTTCTTGGTAGCAGAAAACAATAAGCTTTGTGTCACCTGACCGGATGTCAGCTTAGGCAATAAATCCGGATCGCCTCCCATCATTTTGAAACTGATGCTGTCAGCCGTTTTGGCAATATTGCTAACAGGCCTGTTGATATTGCTTCCAGCCCAAGTTAAAGGTGTAAAAGATCCGGACGTAAAGGCAGTCCCCGGTGTACTTGTATATCCGGTTAGCGGCTGCAAATAAAGTCGCATGTGATTAGCCGGGGTTTGCGATGCACCTGTATAGTTGTTTGGAACATTGTCCTCCCAGGCAGATTCATCATAATCAACATGCCAGAAAAGTAAACCTTCTGCAGGTAAGAAGGCATCCCATCCTGTTTTTTTACGATATTCCATGATGTAAAATTCTTTGGGGACAGGATTCCCTCCATCTAAATTATGAGAAGCTGCCGACAACAGGTAAGCTTGCTTCTCGCTTATTTCAGTGGTATCTTTTGATTGAGCAAGCGGATACAGGCTGTTATCGCTTGGCGCTCTCAATTCCTCGGGGGTCAACCATCCCAAAAAGAACCTGTCATAGGCAGAGTAAACAGGAGGCGTTCTTCCTTCATTCAGATAAGCGCCCGCATCCATGATGTGCCAAGTGTTCAATGTGTTTTTATCTGCGCCGGTATGGTAATAATCGGGCAGCCCGATGACATGTCCAAATTCATGTGCAAACGTACCTATCCCACACATTACTGTGCCTGTGTTCCCTTTTAATTCTGAAGTACAAGCATAATCATAGACAGTTTTGTTGTTAAATTTAACGAGGTTGATATTCCGCGGAACAGCCCATCGGTGAGGCCATATTGAATTTTCAGGACCATATTCAGCTTCATTGTAGCCGGCGTAATAGATGAAAACATTATCAACATAGCCATCTCCGTCAGCATCGTATAAAGAAAAATCAACTCCTGCAGTATTGGCTGCTTTACAAGCATCCACTACCATTTCAGCCGGTTTTTTGTCATCGCCGTATGTATCATTTTCTCCGTAGTATTTCATATTTTCGGGTAAAGTGAAAGGACCTACCACATCAAATTGCGGATTGAACTGTCCGTAACTGGAAGCCCTGAAATAATCACGGGCAGACCCTGTTCCTCCATTGTCGCTGTAATTTTCTTGATTCAACAACCGGTCAAATGCCTGTTGTGGATTAGGTGTTACAAAGCTTACATCCTTAAAATTAACAAGAATCACCAACGAACGCGGCGACCCTGTGCGTGGGAAACCGGAGGACAAAGAGGCGGAGGAGGCAGCTTTTATTTTACTTGGTCTTTGCAAAACTTCCCGATACAGCTCGTCAATTTTCAGTGCCTTCGATAAGTAATTGCGGTCTGCAGACGTTCTTTTATCAAAATCTTGGGCAACTTTATCGCCGGGTACAATTATATCATCTATGTCTTTAGTGGCATAAGTATAAAACCCGTTTTTGTTTTTTTTGATGACATATCCATCATCGGTTGTTCTGATTTTTCGGGACTCATCTCCGTACAAGCGGACAGTTAGGGTTGTACCATCAGGCTGCGTAATCGTGACAGGATAAGGATATGCAGGTACTGCACCTGTTTTTGAAACAAAAATGATGAAGATGATGAAACAAAGGATATGGGATTTAAGCATTAAATTGAAATTAGCAGATTAAACAATAAACGGCGATGCAAATTAAATAAAATAATTTCAGATTAGCGAATAATGAATAACGAATAGTGAATAACTAAGAACGAAAAACTAAGAACCCCTAAATCCCCTGAAGGGGACTTTTGTGTGTGCAATTATTCATCCTTTTG
>CAZOUH010000012.1:0-2043 GCA_964582935.1 uncultured Paludibacter sp. | reverse complement strand
GGTTATTGGGCGTAGTCGAAATGTAGGGGGTTGAGGGTGAAACCTGAGTTGTTTCCGGCTTGATCTGCAATACCCTGCAACAACAAGTGTTTTAAACCTCCGTGAAACTCCGTGATTCCTCTGTGTAACTCTGTGTTCCTTTTAATGCAACTAAGAGAAATTAGGGACTGGTTGTCAATGCTTAAATTTGATTATCTTTGTATCATCTTTTTCTATGCAAATTTATGTCTGCTTGATTGGTTGGTTCAACCGATATTTGCGTTCTGTAGCGACTATTAAAAAATTAAACATCAACATATGAAACAGTTTTTAAAAATCACATTAGCCACCATAGTAGGCATCATTATCACCACAATTGTTGGAATCTTCATATTGTTTGGCATTTTTGGAGCCATTGCAGCTTCGGGAGATACGACAGTCAAATTGAAACCCAAGTCCGTGTATCAACTTGATTTAGCAGGTCAGTTGGTGGATCGCTCACAAGATGATCCGTTCAGCAGTGCGCTGTCAGAATTGGTTGGACAGTCAGCCCTCAATGCCATTGGATTGGATGACATCCTTGCGAATATCGAAAAAGCTAAAAATGACTCCAATATTGTTGGAATTTACTTGAAAGGTGGCGTTCTCACCGGTGGCTTCGCGTCCATCAAAGAAATTCGAGATGCCTTAGTTGATTTCAAAGCGGAAGGGAAATTTGTGATTGCTTATGCTGATAATTATATACAATCTAATTACTATTTGGCTTCCGTAGCAGACAAAATACTCTTGAACCCTTCGGGGATGCTTGAACTGAAAGGACTTTCAGCAGAATTGTTGTTTTTGAAGAACACCTTGGATAAAATTGGAGTTGACATGCAAGTTGTCAAAGTCGGCACTTTCAAATCAGCAGTTGAACCATATATCAACACCGAAATGAGTGATGCTAACCGCCAGCAGGTAACCGCCTACACCTCGTCCATATGGAATACCATGTTGGGCGGTATCGCTGAAAACAGGAATATCTCCATGGATAAATTAAATCATTATGCTGATGAAATGATGAGTTTTCAACCACAGGAGAAATATATGAGTTACGGACTGATTGATTCTTTGGTATATGTGGATGAAGTTGATGGTATTTTGAAAGGCTACCGTGAAGATTACAAATTGGTCAAGCATAAACCCATGACTAAGGTAGCATCAGGTAAAAAGTTTCAAAGAGACAAGATTGCAGTTGTATATGCCGTTGGAGGTATAGACGGGAGTCCTACAGACGGCATCATTTCAGAGAAGTTGGTAGAAACCATTGATAAAGTCTCGAAAGCCAAAGATGTGAAAGCCGTCGTGTTGAGGGTCAGCTCTCCCGGCGGAAGTGCTTATGGCTCCGAGCAAATCTGGCGAGCGTTGAGCAATCTGAAGAAAGAAAAACCTCTAATAGTTTCCATGGGTGATTATGCAGCCTCCGGCGGATATTACATCTCCTGCATGGCAGATTCCATCGTGGCGCAACCCAACACCCTCACCGGTTCTATCGGTATCTTCGGTTTAATTCCCAATATTGAAGGTTTGAATAAAAAATTAGGATTGAGTTATGACGGCGTTAAAACCAATAAAATGAGTGATGCCTTATCCTTAAACAGACCATTCAAGCCCGAAGAGCAAGCCTTGATGCAGCATTATGTGGATAACGGTTATGAATTGTTCGTAAAACGCTGTGCCGATGGCAGGGATATGTCTGTTGACGCCATCAAAGCCATTGCTGAAGGGCGGGTTTGGACAGGCGAGGAAGCCATCAGCAACGGATTGGTGGACGTGTTGGGCGGCATAGACGAAGCCATTGCCATTGCTGCCGAAAAAGCCGATCTCGACGCCTACCAAATCCGTGAATATCCTGCCAAAGAAGATTTTGCCACCAAACTGATGAAAAGCATGACCAACGAGTTGGAAGCCCGGTGGATGAAAGCTTATTTAGGCGAACAACATCAGGCTATTAGATATCTGAAAGAAGCTCGGCAAATGCAAGGTATACAGGCGAGGATGGAGTACGAGGTGGTATTGAGGTAA
>CAZOUH010000011.1:0-18692 GCA_964582935.1 uncultured Paludibacter sp. | reverse complement strand
TTACACCACAACCAACCGATAGTAATTGTGTAACGAGGATTATTACTACGAACCAAGAGATGTTATTTGTGGCATAATGTTTCATGAGTAGCCACCTCTAAATCCTCCTCATTTCGACAGGCTCAATAATCAAGGGGGACTTTTGGGTTGTGCAATTATTTATCTTTTGTATATCTATACTCCCTTCCATTTAGGGTATTAGGGTAAATCGAAAATTTATTTATTCCAGCTCATGAATGACTAAACCCGATCTTAATTTGGGTTCAAACCAAGTTGTTTTTGGGGGCATGATATTTCCAGAATCTGCAATATCAATCAACTGTTGCATAGAAACGGGATAGAGGGCAAGTGCAACCCGCATTTCTCCACTATCCACCCTTTGTTTCAACTCCTCAAGTCCACGGATACCACCCACAAAGTCTATCCTTTTATCCGTTCTCAAATCCTTGATACCCAATATTTCATCTAAAATCAAATGGGAAGAAACGGTCACATCCAATACACCCAACGGATCATGATCATCATAAGTGCCCGGTTTTGCCGTCAGATCATACCAATTTCCCGACAAATATAACGAAAAATTATGGAGTTTATTGGGCTTATAGATTTCGGCACCTACCTTTCTGACATCAAAATTTTTAGATAAAGCAGCCAAAAACTCCTCATCAGTCAAGTTATTCAAATCCTTAACAACTCGGTTATAGTCGATGATAGTCAGCTGATTATCCGGAAAGCAAACCGCCATAAAATAATTATATTCTTCCTTACCGGTATGATTGGGGTTTTGATTGCGTTTTTCTATACCTACGAGAGCAGCAGCGGCACTACGATGATGACCATCAGCTATATACATAGCAGGAAGCTGTGCAAACAATCGTGTAATTTCCTGAATAGTTACCGGATTGTCTATCACCCAAAAATGATGACCAAAGCCGTCCGCAGCTATAAAATCATATTCCGGTACTTTCTTTATCACTTCATTGACAATATCGTCCAATGCTTGCATATGTGGATAAGCAAAAAAGACAGGCTCAATATTCGCATTGTTAATTCTTACATGCTTCATCCTGTCTTCTTCTTTATCTTTTCTGGTCAACTCATGTTTTTTGATGCGACCATTCACATAATCATCGATATGCGCACAAACCACCAAGCCGTATTGTGTCTTTCCGTGCATGGTTTGAGCATACACATAATAATTTTCTTGATCATCTTGCTGTAACCACCCATCTTTTTTAAATTGATTGTAATTCTCAACTGCTTTAGCATAAACCTTCTCCTCATGTTCATCTGTTCCCGGCTCAAAATCAATTTCAGGTTTGATGATATGATACAAGGACATGGGATTACCTTCAGCCTCAGATCGAGCTTCTTCGGAATTCAACACGTCATAAGGGCGCGATACTATTTTTTCAACGATGTTTTGGGGTGGACGAATACCTTTAAATGGTTTGATAACAGCCATATATGTAAGTTTATTTGTGAAATTAAAATAAGCGACAAAATTAAATAAAAAACCGACACCTGTCAAGATACAGTGTGTCGGTTCTCTGTCGATTTTAAATTGACTGAAAAATATATCTAAAATTATCTTCAGTAAAATTATTCGGCAATTACATCAAAAGCAACTTCGACTGTAACTTCTTTGTGCAGTTTCAAGGTTGCCTTATATGAACCAAGCTCTTTTACAGGCTCTTTTAGTACGATAGTTTTACGATCAACGGCATAGCCTGCTTTTTCAAAGGCTTCTGCAATTTGAATAGGACCAACGGCACCAAAAATTTTACCTGTTGTACTGGCTTTAGCTCCAACACTTAAAGTAATATCTTGTACCTTTTCAGCAAGCTCTTGCGCTTCATTTTTGATTCTTTCCAATTTATGTGCACGTTGTTTCATGTCCTCAGCGAGCATCTTTTTGGCAGACTCGGTAGCCAAAACAGCCAATTTCTGAGGTATCAAATAGTTGCGCCCGTAGCCGTCTTTTACAGTCACCAAATCTCCTTTGAATCCTAAATTGGTAACGTCTTCTTTTAAAATTACTTCCATAAAATTTCCTCCTCCTTAATTTATTTCAACATATCAGTTACATAAGGAAGCAATGCCAAGTGGCGTGCTCTTTTAACTGCTTGCGCAACCTTACGCTGGAACTTCAGAGAAGTACCGGTCAAACGACGAGGCAAAATTTTACCTTGCTCGTTCAAAAACTTTTTCAAAAACTCCGGATCTTTATAATCTATATACTTGATGCCGCTCTTTTTGAAACGACAATACTTTTTCCGTTTCAGATCTACTGTGGGTGGTGTTAAATACCTGATTTTACCTTGATTTGTTGACATGTTTTAGCCCTCCTTTTCTTTAGATTTTAAACCTTTTCTTTTTTCCGCATACTCGTAAGCATATTTGTCTAAACGGAAAGTTAAGAATCTCAACACTCGCTCGTCACGACGATAAGTGGTTTCTAAATTATCCACTACAGTAGGATCAGCATCGAACTGTAACAAAGCATAAAAACCTGTCGATTTCTTTTGGATGGGATAAGCTAATTTCTTCAATCCCCAGTTCTCTTCATTGGTGATAGTCGCACCGCTATCCGTCAAAATGCCTTTGAACTTTTCAACCGCTTCCTTCATCTGTGCGTCAGACAAAACGGGAGTTAAAATGAAAACGGTTTCATAATGATTTAACATACTGTTTACTAACTTTTTAAAATTAATTATTGAGTTTTTACACGAAAAACGGCTGCAAATATACGAAGATTTTTTGAATAAAGAAGCCCTTATAACAAGAAATTCTTGCTATGAGATTCATAACCACGTTTATTCAGTGCTGACAACAATGAATTTCATCGTCATGCTCCAACCACCATCAAGAACACAAGGAAATTCAAAAAATTTATTCTACCCTGTAAAGATGGTTTACACATGGGTCACAAAAAGCGGAATGTCTGAATGGTAAATCATCTTATAAGCCAAGCCCGGATTGAAAATACGTGCAAACAAGCGCTTGCGTCTGGTATTGAAAGCGAGCACATCGATTTGAAGTCGCTCTATGAATTCATTGATCTTTTCAGGAGAATCGGTCGATTCAACCATTGCATAATTGGTTTTAACACCCGGATATTGGTTTGCAAAATAAGCTTTGATGCCGGTCAGCATGATTTCATCCCAAGGTTCGCTCTTATCTGAAGCGTGGATAAAGCACAATTCCATTTCAGGATTTATAAAAGTTGAAATCACTTTATCAACGGCGATTAGATCTTTTTGATCGAAGTTGGTGATGAAAGCTATCTTTTTGAGATCTTTGAATTTTTCTTGATTAGTCATACCCGGAATTGCAAACACGGGCACTTCGCACAACTCCATGACTTCAGCCGTCACACTGCCTAAAAGCTCATTGGATATTTTCTTGCCGTGTGATCCCATCACCACTACATCCGGCTTATATTTCTTACAATAATCAAGAATCTGATCTTCAGGTACGCCTTCAATTAATTCAAATTTAAAATTAAGTTTGGGCAGCTCCCCTTTGTTGATTCTTTTTTCTATGAGATTACGCATATTTTCTACATCTGCATTAGCAGAGCTGATTATCCTTCGAAGCAACTCGCTGTCGCTGATGCTGTACGTACTCACATCATTGTTCATTGAGATGGTAAAGGCGGGACTGAAATAAACATATAAGAAAACAACTTCCGCATCAATTTTTTCAGCCATTTGAAAGCCGAAATCAATTGTTTTAGGAACCTGATCAGCAAAATCCACAGGAATCAACACCATGCGGTTCTCTTTTGCAGGCTGTTCTTCCTCCCAAGCCTTTTCCATTTCTTCAACAATGGTCAGTGCACGAGGCAAATCACTTTCTTTAATTCTTACACGCACCCCGACAGCCATTTCCGGATGTTCGAGATTCAAATTATGAATAACGGTTTCTATGCCTTCTTCCTGGAGCACAGCTTTTATCATTTGTGCCCGGTGGTAAGTGCGTATCGCAAGCGTAACTAATTTATCTTCCATAAAGCGGTAGTTTTAAGAGAAAAAAATAAGGGTATCAGACCACAAATATAACATATATTGTTGGCAATAGGGATGAATTGACGAAAAATATCTATTTTTGTATGGGAAAATAATCTATAATCATACAAAATTATCAAATAAACTAAAACTGTGCATCCGGCGTCCGTTTTTCTTCACGTAAGTTTGAATCCACTTACAATCAACGAATTATTTGCTTTGATCATCAGCGCGATTTTATTGATGCTGTCTGCTTTTATTTCGGCATCCGAAGTGGCTTTTTTCTCATTCTCACCGCAAACTTTAGATGAAATTAAGCATAGCAATAAAAAAACTGATCAACGCATTCATCATTTATTGCAACAGCCTCAAAAACTGCTTGCCACCATATTAATAGGCAATAATTTTGTCAATGTATCCATCATATTGATACTGACTTATGTCACTTACCGACTTGTTGATTTCGGAAATGCAACCCTCATTGCTTTCATCTTCCAAACTATTTTAATAACGTTTTTACTGTTGTTTTTTGGAGAAATCACGCCCAAGGTTTTTGCATCCCGTGAAGGAAAAAAAGTAGCTGCTTTCACCGCACCTATTTTAACTGTGCTTCAAAAAATCTTCAAACCTTTGGTGCATATCCTCGTTCAATCAACTTCAGCGATGAATCGGCGGTTGGAGCGTCGTAACAAACCCAATATTTCTATGGATGAGTTATCACACGCCCTTGAACTTACTTCCGGCAAAAATGACGAAGACACTGAAATCCTTGAAGGAATCATCAAATTTGTTAATATACAGGTGGTTGATATCATGACCTCGCGTGTTGACATGGTTAATATTGACATCAAGACATCTTACAAAAAACTACTTGCTGTTATCGTGGATTCAGGATATTCACGCATCCCTGTATATTCGGGCACACCGGACAATATAAAAGGGATTTTGTACAGCAAGGATTTGTTGCCACACTTGGACAAACCGGATTCCTTCCGATGGCAAACCTTGATTCGTCAGGCTTATTATGTACCTGAAACAAAGATGATTGACGATTTGCTTAGTGAATTTCAGCAAAACAAAGTACATTTAGCCGTTGTGGTGGATGAATATGGCGGTACTTCCGGCTTGATTACTTTAGAGGATATTGTTGAGGAAATCATCGGTGATATCAGTGATGAATACGATGATGAAGAAGCACTTTATACTAAAATCAATAAAAACACCTTTATCTTTGAAGCTAAGATACAATTGAATGATTTCTTTAAAATGGAAGAAATCAATGCGGATGATTTCACCAAAGTCACTGAAGAAGTTGAGACGCTTGCAGGCTTCATCCTTGAACTGAAGGGTGAAATTCCACGAAAAAATGAACGTATAGAATTTGGGAAGTATCTGTTTGAGGTTCTGTCGGTTGACAATCGCAGGATCAAAAAAGTAAAACTCACCATCAATAAATCAGTACAAGAGGATGAGGAAGCGTAAACATATGTATGGGACATCAACAAGCAGCCTTTTGGTTGGGGTGCTCGTAGGGATATTATTTGTTGTTTCTTGTAGAAATAACAGTTATCCTAAACCCTACGGATATTTCAGGGTGGATTTACCGGAGCACACCTACATCAGCGTAGATACCTTATTGCCCTATTCATTTGACAGGTCAACGCATGCCCATATAGCTTTCAAGTCTGAGCCTCAAGAGCAATACTGGATTGACATCATCTATCCAAGCTTAAACGCTACTATTCATTGCAGTTATAAGGAGGTAAAAGGTAAATTGTACGATTTGACGGAGGACGCCCATCGTTCAGTTTACAAGCATTTGGTACGTGCAGACGATATACAGGAAAAATTTTTCGACAATCCGGAACAGCAGGTGTACGGTGTTTTTTACGATTTGCAGGGAGATGTTGCCTCAGTAGCACAATTTACGCTGACCGACAGTGTTCAGCATTTTTTCAGGGGAGCAGTCTATTTCAACCACGTACCTAACAAAGACTCCATTGCCCCGATGGCTGATTATATAAAAAAAGATGTCGTCAGGCTGATGGAAAGTTTTAGTTGGAAATGAGAATCAAAGAGTTTACATATCAGGGAGGCAGGGTATTGATCGGACAGGTCGATGAGGATGTAGATGCATTACAGTCCATGCTTACAAATTTCGAGGTATATAAAACTGAATTTAAACAATTATCAATCACAAAAAGGAAACGGGAATACTTGGCTGCCAGATTACTGCTTAACAAGGCTCTTGATCGTGAGGTTGTTGTTTGTTATGATGAGCATAACAAACCTTATCTGCAAAGCGCTTCAGAACATATCAGTATCACGCACAGCAGGGATTATATTGGCGTTATGGTGCATCCGGCACATGCTGTAGGTATTGATTTAGAATGGAGAACCGACAAAGTGAAGCACGTATATAAACGTTTTTTAAATTCGTCAGAACAATTATATCTTTACAACGAAAAAGACAGCAGTCATTTAGAGATTGCCTGGTCAGCCAAAGAAGTCCTGTACAAACTAATTGGTAAAGATGTGCTTGACTATGCTAAGGAATTAGAAATCTTTCCATTTCAGCTAAACGATTCCGGGGTAGTGCATGTTCTACATGTTTCAGGATCAAGAATATACAGATTACATTATTTTCAGAATGAAACATATACCTTAGTAGTTGGTGTCGATAAGAAAATCAAACTTTAGAAATAAACAGCATAAATAACAGATTATGAATCAAAAAAAAATTTACAGACAAATACTGATTAACCGGGAGAAGGGCAAAAAAATGTTAGCCGTTTTAATTGATCCGGAAAAAAATGATTTGCGTAATTTGGCATCCATCGTTGCTATTTTAAAAACCTGTCCACCGGATTTCATCTTTGTGGGTGGTAGCCATGGGGTTCATTCAACCGACAGCATCATTCAAATCATTAAAGAAGAAATAGATACTTCTGTAGTATTGTTTCCGGGGGATGCTTCACAATTTTCGGAACATGCTGATGCCTTGCTTTATCTTTCTTTGCTATCGGGAAGAAATCCTGAATATCTGATTGGTCAGCACATCAAGTCTTCCCTTGCCATCAAGCAATCGGACATAGAAGTAATACCGACCGCTTATTTACTGATCGATGGTGGTAAAATTAGTTCGGTTGAATATGTCAGCAATACCAAGTCTATTCCGAGGGATAAAAAAGAAATTGTATGCTCTACTGCCGTTGCCGGCGAATTATTAGGCATGCATCTCACTTATCTTGAAGCCGGAAGTGGAGCCAACTATCCCGTGCCGACTGAAATAATCAGTCACGTCAGATCCATGACATCAACCCCACTTGCTGTAGGTGGCGGCATTCGCTCTACCACTGCTATAGAAGCCGCTTTCAATGCGGGTGCCGACTTAGTGGTTGTAGGTAATATTTTTGAGTCTGAGCCTGATAAGATGACAGAATTTGTCCGTTGGACAGCCTCATACAACGATGGCAATCCTTCAAAAATAAGCGGCAGATTAACTCATCCCGATATCATCTACTAATCATCTTCCGATAGTGGTTTTATCTCAATTTGTTGCGTTAGAAATGTGGTCCGGCGCTTTTGGTAAAGTATATAAAGGAGAATAAAGATAAAAGACTGCCTACTAAAAATGCGAGCGATAATCCTCCTGTAGAGTCAGCAAATCGGCCTCCTAAAATTAATCCGAAACCTACCCCGAGATCCCAGCTTGTCATAAAGGTTGAACTGGCTGTGGCTCTTCTGTTGTTGGGAGCCAAATTGACAAACAAGGTATTGAATGCCGGAAAAGTGAGACCGTAACCCAAGCCCAAAATTACCGGAATCAAAAAGAAAAGAATTTCTACAAGGGAATGATTGTAAATATTTATTCTTTGAAGCGAAGAAAGTGACAATAAGCCTATAAAGCTGAGAAACAGACCCAATTGGATGGCATGGGTCAGTTTCCCTCTGTCAACCATTTTCCCGGAAAACAAGCGTGAAAACACCAATCCGAAAGCTAATAAAGTAAAAAACAAACCCAAGCCAACTTCGATATCTAATTCTTTCCCATAAATGGCTAAATAAGTCATGAACATCCCATAGGGAACGCCATTGAGAAATAGCGACATGCCGGCTTTAAAGCCTTTAAACAGAAAAAAACGATCAAAAGAAAGGGCTTGATCCGGTGTTGGTTTAAATGGCTTTTTAACTTTTATCATAGAAGCAAACACAAACCCAAACAAGCCGGAAGCAATGGAAAGATAAAAAATGGTGTCGTAGGGTGCTCCCTTTTCATGGATCATCAAGCTAATCATGGGTCCGATGACCATCGCCAAATTATTGGCAACGCCAAAATACCCCAGCCCTTCTCCTCTTCGGGAAGCAGGCAGAATATCGACTACTAAACTATTTCCGGCAGTAGTGACAAAGCCAAAAGTAGCTCCATGAAACATCCTGACAAGGAGAAATAAATTGATGCTGGTTACAACAGGATAGCCTACGAAAGAAATGACAAAGAGAAAGAAAGCAATCAGATACTGAGGTTTACGGCGAAACAAATCCAACAAAAACCCTGAAAAAGGACGGATTAATAATGCTGCAAGGGTGTATGAAGACAATACAAATCCCACCAACGTCTTGGATGCCGAGAAAGTATCAATCAGATACAAAGGCAAGATGGGGAGCAGTAAGTAAAAAGCAAAAAACAACAAAAAATTTCCTATACAAGCGCTTATAAAGCTCCTTGTCCAAAGTTTTTCCATATCATCAACTGATAAAATCCTTTAATTTACGAAGAAAAACAGGATGCAACAGCCCATTAGTTGCAACAATATCACTTCTGAAAAGAAAATTTTCTCCACCAGCAAAATTGGTTACTATTCCTCCGGCTTCCTTGATCAACAGTGCACCAGCCGCCATATCCCAAGATTTTAATCCGTATTCCCAAAAAGCATCAAATCGTCCACAGGCGACATAAGCCAAATCAGTAGCTGCAGAGCCAATCCGGCGTACACCTCTTGAATTTTGCATCACCCATTTCAAATAAGCCATATAGGGTTCGATTAAGTCGAATTGTGTATATGGAAATCCGGTTGCAATCAATGACATATTCAAATCAGACTTATCTGAAACCTGAATTTTTGTGCCATCTAAGTATGCACCACCCCCTTTCCATGCATAAAAGCATTCTTGTTGTCCGATTTCATAAACAACACCAAGTACCAAATCATCGTTTTCCATCAGGGCTATACTGACCGCATAAGTCGGAATGCCCTGTATGAAATTGGTGGTTCCGTCCAATGGGTCAATGATCCAATTGTATTTTGCTCCACGCACATTATTGGTCCCTTCTTCTGCAATGAAGCCGGCTTCGGGCAAGAGCTTCTGCAACTCAGCAACCACTAACTTTTCAGCTTCTCGATCGACATAACTCACCAAATCATGTACACCTTTATGCTCCACAAATGATTGATTGAAACCTTTTTTTTGTTCAGAGATAAAACTGCCGGCTTTTTTGGCAATCTCACAAGTTTGTTTGCAAAGAGTTGAGTAAGACATTTTAATTGTTAGTTGTTAATGGTTAATTGTAAATGGTAAATGGTAAATATTTTCATCCTTTCAGCCGCACAATCGCCTCCCTTAAAGATTCGATTTTACTGAGGGCATCGGCATGTTTTTTACGTTCTGCGTCCACAATTTGTGGTTTTGCATTGGCAACAAATTTTTCATTACCCAGTTTTTTCATTACCAATTCAATGAAACCTTCCAAGTAAACAATTTCATCTTCCATCTTAGCGATTTCTTCTTCTACATTGAGCAAATCATCCATAGGAACTGCATATTCAGTAGTACCAACTAAGAAGGATATGGAATTTTGCGATCTTTCGTTTAATGTTTGGACATCTTCTAAATTACAAAGTTTTACAATCACGGAATCAAAATTCGGATTATGATCGCCAATGATTTCTAACTGAAGTGTATCCTTGTTAGGAATATTGTGCTGCAAACGAATGGTACGAATACCGGCAATAATTTCTTTGGTTTTGTCGAATTGAGCAATCAGCAAATCATCAAAAGATTTGGTTTCAGGCATCAGCGTTACCATGATGCTTTCGCCCTCTTTTCTTTCCTCTAAAGCCTGCCATAATTCTTCTGTTATAAAAGGCATAAAAGGATGTAATGCTTTCAATAAGACATCAAAGAATTCAAGCGTAGCTTCATAACTTACCCTATCAATAGCTTGTTGATAGGCAGGTTTAATCATTTCTAAATACCAGGAAGAAAATTCATCCCAGAAAAGTTTGTAAACAGTCATCAAGGCTTCGGATAAACGAAACTTTGAGAACAAATCATCAATTTCCAATAAGATTTTTGAAAGTTGTGAATCAAACCATTGGATCGCAATAGCTGCCGATTCAGGCTGTTCGATATCAGCCACCTCCCAGCCTTTTACCAAACGGAAAGCATTCCAGATTTTGTTGTTGAAGTTACGACCTTGTTCGCAAAGCGATTCATCAAAAGGCAAATCATTACCGGCAGGAGAAGTAAACAACATCCCCAAACGCACAGCATCAGCACCGAAATGAGCGATTAAATCCAATGGATCAGGAGAATTTCCTAAAGATTTGGACATTTTACGCCCTAATTTATCACGCACAATACCGGTTAGATAAACATTTTTAAAAGGCATCTCACCTTCATATTCATATCCGGCGATGATCATACGTGCTACCCAGAAGAACAAAATTTCCGGTGCAGTTACTAAATCATCTGTAGGATAATAATACTGTATATCTTTATTTTCAGGATGATTGATACCATCAAAAACAGAGATGGGCCACAACCAAGAGGAAAACCAAGTATCCAAGCAATCCTCATCTTGTTGCAAATCGTCAATATTCAAGGGATAATTTACGATTTGCTTAGCCTTTTCATAAGCTTCTTCTTGGGTAATTGCCACTACATGACCACCTTGTGGCAGGAACCAAGCCGGAATGCGATGTCCCCACCAAAGTTGACGAGAAATACACCAGTCTTTAACATTCTCCATCCAATGGCGGTAAGTATTTTTAAATTTGGCAGGATATAATTTGATATCATCATTCATCACCGCTTGCAATGCCGGTTGTGCCAAATCTTCCATTTTCAAAAACCATTGCATGGATAATTTAGGCTCTATCACCACATCCGTTCTTTCAGAAAAACCTACCTTATTGGTATAAGGTTCAATTTTTTCCAACAACCCCGCAGCCTGCAAATCTGCTTCAATTTGCTCACGCACATCAAAGCGATCCATGCCGGCATACATGGCACCATGTTCATTCAGGGTACCATCATCATTAAAAATATCAATGCTCGGCAAGTTGTATTTTTCTCCCAACACATAGTCGTTCACATCATGGGCAGGCGTGACTTTCAAGCAACCCGTACCAAATTCAACATCTACATATTCATCTTCTATCACCGGAATAGGTCTATTGATAAGCGGCACCAACACCTTTTTACCTTTTAAGTGGGCATTTTTAGGGTCATTAGGATTGATGCACATGGCTGTATCACCCAAGATGGTTTCAGGGCGAGTTGTGGCAATGACAGCATACCCATCTTCCCCTTCAATTGGATAACGCAAATAGTACAATTTACCATTTACTTCTTTGTGAATCACCTCTTCGTCCGACAGAGCAGTCAGTGCCTTCGGATCCCAGTTCACCATACGTACACCACGATATATTAAACCCTTTTCATACAAATCTACGAACACCTTAATTACACTTTCAGAGCGAGCTTCATCCATGGTAAAAGCGGTTCTGTCCCAATCGCAAGAAGCACCTAACTTCTTGAGTTGTTCCAAGATAATACCACCATGTTTATGCGTCCATTCCCAAGCATGTTCTAAAAACTCTTCCCTTGTCAAGTCAGATTTTGAAATACCTTCTTCAGCCAATTTTGCAACCACTTTGGCTTCTGTAGCGATGGATGCATGGTCGGTTCCAGGCACCCAACAAGCATTTTTGCCCAACATACGTGCACGGCGCACCAACACATCCTGAATAGAATTATTCAACATATGTCCCATATGCAATACTCCGGTTACGTTAGGAGGAGGGATCACAATGGTATAAGGTTCACGACTATCAGGTTCAGATTTAAAAAAACCATGATCTAACCAGTATTGGTACCATTTCGACTCAATATTGGCGGGATTGTACTTGCTTGGTAAGTCCATCAAAGAAAATTTACGATTTGACAATGAGACGATTTACGATTTACAGTTTACGATTTACGATTTGCAATTTGCAATTTTAACGCTTGTCAATGAGACAGTAAATGGTAAACAGTAAATGATTTCGGCGTGCAAAGATACTGAAAAAATGCGAAAAAAATTAATCGTGAATCAAGCCATAATTCATTGGCTGTAGCAAAAGATTTACTATTTTTGCTATTTGTAAAATTCATTTTCATGAAAAAAATTATCAATACCCCTGAAGCTCCTGCTGCTATTGGACCATACAGTCAGGCTGTACAGGTAAACGGTACTTTATACATTTCCGGTCAGTTACCCATTAATCCGAAAAACGGAGCTATCGAATCTAACGATATACGTGAGCAAACTGATCAGGTCTTCAAGAATATCTCAGCTATTTTAAAAGCTGCCGGTTTAAGCATGGATCATGTTGTGTTGAATAGGGTTTACCTGTCTGATATTCAACATTTCCAAGCGATGAATGAGGTCTATGCAAAGTATTTTGCTTCTCACTACCCGGCGAGGGCTGCTTTTGCCGTAAAAGATTTGCCTCGTGGAGCTTTGGTAGAGATTGAGACGGTTGCGGCAGTGTAGAGGTTCCGGGTTCCGGGGTGCGAGTTCCGAGTTACGGGGTGCGGGTTACGGGGTGCGGAGTGCAAATCGTAAATTACTGATTAGCAAATCGTAAATCGTTTAATTTTAAGAGAATTTAAATATTTATTTATCAATGATGGTTGAGTAAGATATAAATTTTGGCTACTTTTACGCTGAATTATTTTTATTTTATCAACCTAAAAACAAAAAATTATGTCTGTAAACAAAGTTATTTTAGTAGGAAATGTGGGTAAAGACCCTGAAGTGCGTTATCTTGATAAAAATGTTTCTGTAGCTAATTTTTCCTTAGCCACGACAGAGCGTGGTTTTACCATGCAAAACGGAACACAGGTTCCCGATCGTACAGAATGGCACAATATCGTGGCATGGCGCGGATTAGCTGATATTGCTGAAAAGTATATTAAAAAAGGATCGCAACTGTACATTGAAGGAAAGATTCAAACCCGCTCTTGGGAAAAGGACGGTATCAAAAGGTACACGACCGAAATTTACGCTGAAAACATACAAATGTTAGGTAGAAGATCGGACGGTGAATCTGCTGTCGCTCCCACCGCAGGTGCTATGCCTCAAACTGATTCCGCACCTGTCGCAGATCCGGATATTGCTCCGGCGGAAGACGATGACAGCGGCTTGCCGTTTTAATTGTATGGAAATTCATTTAGCTCCTCGTTACAAATGAGGAGCTAAATGCAATTCGAACATGCCTCTGTTTCTCCCTGGATGGAGTGAGATTAATAGCAAGCGATTCATGCTCGAACCACCTCCTACCCCTCCCCAAAAGAGGAGGACCAAGCACTACAGATGCATCAATAGTGCTAAGAATTGTGGGCGCTCCACCATTTTCCTATAGAGTTAGTAGATAATCAAAATGGCTTCAGAAATACCTAAGAGCAAATAGATTTAAGCTTTTTCCTTCAGTAAAGCAAAATCTAACACTTCCATAATATCTTGTACATAATGAAATTTCAAGCCTTTCAAATAAACAGCTTTGATTTCTTCTATGTCTTTTTCGTTCTCTTTACTTAAAATGATGTCGGTGATGCCGGCTCTTTTGGCTGCTAATATTTTTTCTTTGATACCTCCCACGGGAAGTACTTTTCCACGCAAGGTAATCTCACCCGTCATGGCAATATTTTTACGCACTTTGCGGCGTGTAAATGCAGATGCCAAAGCAGTAACCATCGTTATACCGGCAGAAGGACCATCCTTTGGAATGGCTCCCTCCGGAACATGCACATGCACATTCCATTCGTCAAAAAGCAAGGGATCAATCTTCAAATCTTCTGCATGCGACTTGATATACTCTAATGCCAACATGGCAGATTCTTTCATCACATCTCCCAAGTTACCCGTTAAGGTCAGTTTAGGAGATTTACTTTTACTCAAACTGGATTCTATAAATAAAATCTCACCTCCGACTTGTGTCCACGCCAGGCCTGTAACCACACCGGGATATTCATTGCCCTGGTACTTTTCTTTGCTGTACTTCGGCGCACCCAAATAGGTTTTTAAGTCTTCCTTAGAAACCACAGGATTATATTCAGTATCGGTAGCTACCATCTTGGCTATTTTACGCATCAGAGCAGCTATTTGTCTGTTGAGCGACCGCACGCCCGATTCGCGGGTGTATGATTCAATCATTTGAGAGATTATCGGTTTTCTCAGCACCACCTGTTTTGCTTTCAATCCGTGATTATCCAACTCTTTATCAATCAAATGTCTTTTAGCTATCTCCACCTTTTCTTCTTGTGTATAACCACTCACCTCTATCAGTTCCATCCGATCTAACAAAGGTCGAGGGATGCTATTCAGATGGTTGGCAGTGGCAATAAACAAGACCTTCGACAAATCGAAATCAACATCCAAATAATTGTCATGAAAAGCCATGTTTTGTTCAGGATCAAGCACTTCTAACAATGCAGAAGACGGGTCACCTTTATAATCGGCTGTAATTTTATCAATTTCATCCAACACAAACACCGGATTTGCCGATTCAGCTTTTAAAATATTCTGCATAATTCTGCCCGGCAACGCTCCTATATAAGTTCTGCGGTGCCCTCTGATTTCAGCTTCATCATGCAAGCCACCCAATGAAACCCGTACATACTTACGATTCAGGGCTTTCGCAATAGATTTCCCCAAAGAAGTCTTACCAACTCCCGGAGGTCCGTACAGACAAATAATGGGTGATTTCATGTCGCCTTTCAATTTAAGTACTGCCAAATGCTCAATGATGCGATCCTTCACTTTCTCCATACCAAAATGATCGGCATCCAATACCTTGGTGGCATTATTCAAATTGAAATTATCTTCTGTATATTCATTCCACGGAAGATCCAACATGGTTTCAATATAATTCAACTGCACAGAATAGTCAGGAGAATGCTGATTGGTACGTTCCAACTTCTTGAGTTCTTTGTCGAACACCTTCTGAACAGCTTCAGTCCACTTCTTGGCAGAAGCCCTTGACTTGAAATCTGCTAAATCTTGCTCAGGAGAAGCTCCACCCAATTCGTTTTGAATGGTTTTCATTTGCTGCTGCAGAAAATACTCTCTCTGTTGCTGGTCAATGCCCGCCTTGGCTTTGTTTTGAATATTAAGTTTAATTTCCAATAGCTGAGACTCTTTATTCAACAATTCCAACAGACTATAGCCCCTGTCTAACACACGATCCATTGTTAATAGCTGAATCTTATCTTTGATCTGAAAACCAAAATTTGCACTGACATAATTGATTAAGAAAGACGGACTTTCGATATTACGAATGGCAAAGGTTGTTTCCGGCGGCAACATACCGGAATTGACAATCATATCAGTTGCCAAATCTTTGATGGAAGAAATCAATGCGGGGAAAACACCATCAGATTTATTTTCCTCGGGGATGATGTCCACCAATGGACTGACACGCGCTTTCATATAAGGCTTCATCGACACTACTTCCCCTAATTTAAAACGCAGTTTTCCTTCCAATATAACAGTAGTCGAACCATCCGGCATTTCTAAGATACGCACGATTTGAGCTACTGTTCCTATTTCATAAAGCTGATTGATGTTGGGATCTTCCATCTTTTTATCGATTTGCGAACAAACACCAATCAGCTTTTCATTTTCATGTGCATGACGAATCAACTTAAGCGATTTGGGTCTGGCAACTGCAACCGGCATCAGCACTCCGGGAAAAATAACCATATTTCGTAAAGGAAGAATGGGCAGCACGGCACCTTCTTCCAATTGAATATCCTGTGAACGTTCATCAAGTGAGATGATTGGAAAAACTTCCGCAGCACCCATCATTTCCTCCGAAAAGAACTTATCAAATTGATCACTCATTATAAAATTGCTTGTTTTCTGCCAATTTGGCATAAATTAATAAATTAAAAGATAAAACCACCCATAATCTCCACAAAAAAGTCGCTGATTCCCAGCAACTTAAATTCTTTCTTATAAGAAGTGGCTTCCATAGTCAATTGATATGCCAAAGTTAACTATTATCCTTGTGACTTTAAAATGCTGTCTGTTTTGGCAAACTTGAAAAAAAATGTAATTTTGTGCACACTAAAAAGATTTTCCATGAAAAAAATTCTTATCATCTTCGTTGTCGGACTAATGACCTCCTGCATGCACTCCAATAAATTTACCGTTACCGGTACCATAGAAGGCGGTTCGGGTGAAATGATCTATTTAGAACACAGTGGATTGACAAAAACCATAGCGATAGATTCTATACGTATCAAGAAGAACAACACTTTCCGTTTTAAAGCTAAAGCACCTCAATATCCCGATTTCTACCGTCTGAAATTAGGTTCAAAACAAATACACTTTGCAGTTGATTCAACCGAAACTATCGAAATTAACGCTGCTTTTGATAATTTTTCAACTGCCTATACCATCACCGGTTCTGAATCTAACACCGATATTCAGATACTTAGAAAGTCAATCGGCAAGGTACAACAAAAAGCCAATCAGATTATCAAAGGTTTAAGCAATGAGGAAAGGAATAAACTCATTCATGAACTTACTTTTTTGTTAGAAGAACATAAAAAATTAGCCAAGCCCATCATTCTGAAAAATCCACGTTCTGCTGCCGCTTATTATGCAATTTTCCAACAAGTAAGCGATGTGTATGTTTTTACGCCCTATGATAAAGATGACCGCGCTTACTGTGCTGCGGTGGCAACTTCATACAACACCTATATGCCTAATTATGACAGAAGCAAAAATCTTTACGCTTGGGTCATGGACGCCATAAAATCTGAGCGTCAGGCACAACAGCAGGCTGCATGGCGTGAAATCGTTGAACAATCGGGAGTTGGATTTATCGACATTGAATTGCCCGATCGCAATGAGCAAATCCGCAAATTATCAGATTTGTCGGGCAAGGTAGTTTTACTTGATTTTTCGACCTACGACTCTCGCGAGAGTATCCCCTACACTTTTGCATTAAGGGAGTTATACGATAAATATGCCTCCAAGGGTTTTGAAATTTACCAGGTCTCTTTGGATAGAAATAAATTCGTCTGGGAAGATGCCGTCGCAAATTTACCGTGGATTTGTGTTCGAGACGAAAATGGTCCGAATACGCGTTATGTTTCTACCTATAATATTAGCTCCATCCCTACCTATTTTTTGATTGATAAATCAGGAGATATTATTGGTCGTGATATGGAGATGCATACCTTACGAAAAGAAATCGAAAAACGACTATAGAACGTAGGTACACCATTATGTTTGACATCATAAAACAGATGTAAAAATTTTACTATTTATCATATCGATACATTGAGCACGAATATCTTACAGGCTGATTTCATTAAAAATATTGCCCTATCGGTCGGTTTTGATGCTTGTGGCATCGCGCAGGCAACTGAACTTACAGATGATGCGATATTCATGCGCTCGTGGTTGGATGCCGGTATGCATGGTGATATGCATTATTTAGACAGAAATTTGGAAAAAAGAATCGATCCCCGTGTGTTGGTGCCGGGCTGTAAATCGGTCGTCGTGGTGCTGCTCAACTATCATCCTGAAAAGGTACAAGATCCTCAGCTTCCGAAAATCGCCAAATATGCTTATGCTAACACTGATTATCATTTCGTAATCAAGGAAAAACTTCGTCAATTGGAACACATCATTGTCGAAACATACGGTGCAGATGCTGTATCCGATAGCCACCAGCACAGCTTCACCGACAGTGCGCCCGTATTAGAAAAACGCTGGGCAGAGATGGCAGGATTAGGATGGATTGGACGCAACACACTTTTAATCAATAAAAAATTCGGATCTAATGCTTTTATTGGTGTGTTGATGCTGAATGTAGCAATAGAACCAGCACACAAACCGGTACCATTCAGTTGTGGCAACTGTACCAAATGCGTGGATGCTTGTCCGACTAACGCCCTTAACGGCAGAAGTATAGATGCCCGTAAGTGTATCTCCTACCTCACCTTGGAAACCAAATCACCCATTCCTGAAAATCTAAAAGGCAAATTAAACGGTTGGATAGTTGGTTGTGACATTTGCAGTGATGTTTGTCCTTGGAATATACGTTTTGCGCACCCCCACAATCATCCTGAGTTAGTGCCTACTCCGGAGATTTACACGCTCATTCGGGAAGAATGGGAGCAAATGTCCTATGAGCAATTCAAACAGCGATTTCGAACATCAGCAGTGATGCGCGTAAAACGTAAATGGGATTAAATTTACCTTTTGCACAGCTTGTTCA
This sequence comes from uncultured Paludibacter sp., assembly GCA_964582935.1. GTDB lineage: Bacteria > Bacteroidota > Bacteroidia > Bacteroidales > Paludibacteraceae > Paludibacter. The sequence goes on along the minus strand of CAZOUH010000011.1, from coordinate 118 downwards.
CAAAAAAATCCTATCAGAGGCGTACTATGCTTATCAACTAAATGTACTTAAATTTCAAGGTTGCTTATAAAACGCTAAAGCTTCCGGTAAATACTTTTTAATATTGGCTACCCGTTTG
>CAZOUH010000010.1:0-18707 GCA_964582935.1 uncultured Paludibacter sp. | reverse complement strand
ATCGACATAAAATTCATTCCGGGAGTCGGACCCAAAAGGGCTGACTTGTTGGCTAAGGAACTGAACATCCGTTCGGCTGAGGACATGGTGCGCCATTATCCCTACAGATACGTGGATAGAAGTCGGTTTTACTACATCCACGAGATATCGGAAAACATCCCTTTTATACAACTAAAAGGGCAAATTGTACAATTCAATAAAATCGGGGAAGGTCGCAGTCAACGCTTATCTGCCATCTTTACCGACGGGAAAGATAGCATTGAACTGATTTGGTTTCAAGGAATCAGATTCATTTTGGACACATATAAAACCGGCATCACTTACGTTGTTTTTGGAAAACCTGCTTTCTTCAATGGAAAGTATAACATTCCTCATCCTGAAATAGACCTGCCTACACAGCTTCCTCCCTTAGAACAAATGGGATTTCAGCCTTTCTACAATACAACGGAAAAAATGAAATCAGGCTTTTTGAATTCTAAAGCCATCCAAAAAATCATGCAGGGAATTTTGCCTTATTTACAGGAAAAAATCCCCGAGACACTGCCCAATTTTGTATTGAAGAAATTTGCTTTGATGAATTTGACAGATGCACTCATCAACATCCATTTTCCCAAAAATAATCATGCCCTGAACAAAGCGCGCCAACGACTCAAATTTGAAGAGCTGTTTTACATCCAATTGAACATCCTGCAACAAACCAAATGGCGGGAGCAAAACCTGAAAGGCTTCGTGATGAGTAAAGTCGGGTATTTCTTTCGGGGGTTTTACCATGATTTTTTACCTTTTGAGCTGACCGGCGCACAGAAACGTGTGTTAAAAGAAATTCATGCGGATGTGTCGAGTGGCAGACAAATGAATCGGCTGCTGCAAGGGGATGTCGGGAGCGGCAAAACATTGGTGGCGCTGATGGCTATCCTGCTTGCCATCGACAATGGGTTTCAGGGTTGCATCATGGCTCCGACAGAAATTTTGGCAAACCAGCATTTTGAGACTATTTCGACTTTAATCGGCGACATAGGCATCAAGGTGGCATTGCTCACCGGATCGACGCGTGCCAAAGAGAGGGAGGGCTTGCACGCCGCATTGCAGTCCGGCGAACTGAATATATTGATTGGTACGCATGCCCTACTTGAAGATGTGGTGCAATTCAAAAACTTGGGCATGGTGGTCATTGATGAACAACATCGTTTTGGGGTGGAACAACGTTCCAAACTCTGGAAGAAAAACATACAGCCGCCGCATATTTTGGTGATGACCGCTACACCAATCCCCCGCACTTTAGCCATGACGCTTTACGGCGATTTGAGTGTTTCTGTCATTGATGAATTGCCGCCGGGCAGAAAACCCATTCAAACCTATCATTATTATGAAAATAAAAGACAGGCATTAAACGGATTCTTATATAAACAACTGAAAGCCGGTCGCCAAATCTATGTCGTTTATCCTTTAATTGAAGAATCGGAAAAGATGGATTTGCAAAATGCTACCGAGGGCTTTGAATATTTCAGAGAAACCTTTCCTGAGTTTAAAGTCAGCTTGGTGCACGGCAGACTAAAAGCCATAGAGAAAGACCGACAAATGCAGCTTTTTGCTTCCGGTCAAACGCATATCATGGTGGCTACAACAGTGATTGAAGTGGGGGTCAATGTGCCCAATGCCTCTGTGATGGTCATAGAAAATGCGGAAAGATTCGGTTTGTCACAGCTGCATCAGCTTCGGGGGCGGGTCGGTCGCGGCGCAGCACAATCATTCTGCATCTTATTGACAGGTTACAAATTAGCCACAGAGACCCGCAAAAGGATGGAGATTTTAACCCGCACCAATGATGGTTTTGAGATTGCCGAAGCCGACTTGCTGCTGAGGGGTCCCGGTGATATGGAAGGTACGCAACAAAGCGGCATGCCCTTCGAACTGAAATTGGCAGACTTAGCCAAAGATGGAAAAATGCTTGAAATCGCTCGTAATTATGCCATAGAAATATTGACTCCCGATCCAAAATTGGAAAAACCGGAAAATCACATCTTAGCCTCGCAATTAAAAAAGCTAAAAACAAATGCGGTGAACTGGGGACTTATCAGTTAAATTTACAAATTGGGTTTGGTTCACAAAGCTATTTTTTTTACCTTTGAAAAATTTTTAATGAATTTATTAATGGATTGATTTTCATGGAGAAAACGCTTATCATATTAAAACCAAGTACCATACAACGTGGCTTAATCGGTGAAGTAACGCAAAGATTCGAGAAAAAAGGACTGCAAATTTGCGGGATGAAAATGATGCAGTTGAAAGATGATGTCTTGGATGTACATTATGCACACTTGGCACATCTGCCGTTTTTTCAACGCATCAAAGATTCCATGATGGCAACACCGGTGATCGTCTGCTGTTTACAGGGAAAAGATGCCGTAAACGTAGTGCGCAGCATGGCGGGCGTAACCAACGGAAGGAATGCTGCTCCCGGAACTATTCGGGGCGATTTGAGCATGAGCATCCAGGAAAATATCATTCATGCTTCCGACTCCCTTGAAACGGCAGCTGTTGAATTAAAACGATTCTTCAAAGCTGATGAGATTTTTGATTATCAATCAAGTCAAATGAATTTTCTATACGCCAACGACGAAGCTTAATCGATAAAGTCTATTTACATGATGAAAAGAAACACTCCATCAACTGCTATTTTTATTTGCTTATTTACTTTTTTGTCCGTTAGTTTATACGCTGCTGATCACGACAAGCATGATGTGGCTGCTGAGCTTCAGGCAGACACAGCCAATGTTTATCAAACTTTGTTGATGGATGATACCGACGACTTAATGGAAAATCACCCGGCTGATGATATCTACAGTCAAATTTGGACAAGTGCCAGATTAAATCCATATCAAACCTCAATTGACGATTTACATGATTCGATTCAGATTGATATGTCTTCATACACACCGCCATTGTCGAAATTTGTACGAATTACCTCTCATTTTGGAACGCGAAGATATAGGTTTCATTATGGTACGGATTTGAAACTACAAGTCGGCGACACAGTGTATGCTTCTTTTTCAGGTAAAGTTCGGATCATCGATTATGAAAGAAAAGGATACGGACATTATGTAGTGTTGCGCCACGACAATGGATTGGAAACTGTATATGCCCATCTTTCTCGTGTATTGGTATCTTGCGACCAGATTGTATCTTCCGGTACTCCGATTGCACTCGGAGGAAATACCGGTCGTTCTACCGGTCCGCACCTGCATTATGAAATCCGCTATCTTGGCAATGCCGTCAATCCTGTTAAATTGATTGATTTTGCCAACGGCGTTCCCTTAGAAGAAAATTATTTGATGACCAAGGCAATCAGTTTTTCTCATCAAAAAGAATTAAAAGCCTTAGCTGCCGCACAATTCTATAAAGTAAGAAATGGCGACAGTTTAAGCGTTATTGCCAGGCGTTACGGAACTTCTGTGGGTGCCATTTGCAGACTCAACGGCATCTCCCCCCAAAGAGTCATCAGAATAGGGCAAACCTTGAGGGTGCGTTAGACTTCTCAAAAAACATCTTATCTTTGTTGTTCAAAATTAAATTGAACACAATTATTATTGATATGTTTTCCAAAAAAAATATTGAAGAACAGATTTTAGTCATTTTTGGCTCAAATGGTGACTTGTCAAGGCGCAAACTGCTTCCTGCTATTTTTCAGTTGTACCTGAATAATTTATTACCGAAAAAATTCATTGTCATCGGCACCGGCAGCATGGAAAAGGACGAAACCGCCAACCGTGAAGATGTCAAATCAGCCATTGTAGAATTTACTCCCGACAGCAAACATTTCGATCCCGAGAAGCTCGATGGCTTTTTGAGCTGTGTGTATTATCAAAAGGTACACAATCAAACTGAAAGTGATTTTGGAGTGCTGAAAAACTACATCGACAAACTTTCTACCGATCTCAACATCATCCGGAACATCATTTATTATTTCTCCATTCCTCCATTTCTGTATGAAGTGGTTGCTAATCATTTGGTACAATACGGATTAAATCAGGAGGAAGACGGGTGGAAACGCATCATCGTCGAAAAGCCATTTGGTTACAGCTATGATACTGCCGTAGCGTTAGATCAGAAATTACACGTTGGCTTTCATGAAGATCAGATTTACCGCATCGACCATTATTTGGGAAAAGAAACCATACAGAACATTATGGTTACGCGTTTTTACAATGGTTTTTTTGAACCAATCTGGAACCGAAAATATGTGGATCGCGTAGAGATTACAGCTGCTGAAAAAATTGGCGTTGGTGACAGGGGCGGATATTACGACAGCTCCGGAGCCATGCGGGATATGATTCAAAACCATTTGTTGCAAGTATTGGCTATCGTCGCCATGGAGCCTCCGGTTATTTTTGATTCGGATTCTATCCGCAACGAAACGGTTAAAGTGTTACAGGCATTAAGACCCATCAGTATCGAAAATGTACCCAGACAAGTGATACGCGGACAATACATTGCTACCCAAGTTGACGGCAAAATGCGCCCCGGATATCGCGAGGAGCGGGGTGTGGATCCTAACTCCAACACCGAGACTTTTGTGGCGCTTAAGACTTTTATTGATAATTGGCGTTGGGGAGATGTGCCTTTCTATATCCGCACGGGGAAACACCTGCCGGCAAGGGTGACAGAAGTCGTGATACATCTGAAACATGCTCCTCATCAACTTTTCAAACAGTTGTGCCTGACGCATCCTAACAATATGATCATCTTGCGCATTCATCCGGATGCAAGCATTGCCATCGACTTCGGCATGAAGATCCCGGGAGCAGGATATAAAGTGCAAAACGTCAATATGGCTTTTAAATATGCTGACCTGACGGATACAAAGATTCCGGAAGCTTACGAGCGGCTGCTCTTAGATTGTATGGCAGGCGATTCTACTTTGTATGCCCGCGCGGATGCGGTTCGGACAAGCTGGAAGTTTGTAGATCCGATCATTCAGGCTTGGCAAAACAAACACGATATTCCGCTTTATTTTTATGAATGTAACAGCTGGGGACCGGTGGAAGCTAATAGTCTGTTTGACACGGAGCATGAATTCAGGGTTCCGAGTGAGTAAATATTTTTTATTTAAAACTTATAGATCTACTTTTTTGTGCAAATGATAATCTCTAAAATTAAAGTTTTTAAGCATGCTGAACAAACTGCCCGTGCAGTTGCAGATTTGATTCAAGAACAATCCAAGCAAAAGCAGCAGTTAAAAGAATATTACAATATCGCTTTGTCCGGTGGTTCTACACCAAAATTATTGTTTGAAATCATGGCAACAGCACCCTATGTTTCTTCCATCGCATGGGATGTGGTTCGTTTGTTTTGGGTTGATGAAAGATGTGTGGCACCCGATCATGTTGAAAGCAATTACAAAATGACCAATGAGGCTTTGTTGCAGCATAAACTGATAAAACCTGAAAATATTTTCAGGATGAAAGGGGAAGCGATTCCGGCTGAAGAAGCTTTGCGCTATGAAGAGCTATTAAAAAAAGAATTGCCTTTGGCAAACGGGTTTCCGGTTTTCGATCTTATCCTTTTAGGCATGGGCGACGATGGACATACGGCTTCTATCTTTCCTGACAACATGGATTTGCTGCATACAAATCGTGCTGTCGAAACAGCAGTGCATCCGGTCAGCGGACAAAACAGAATTACCCTTACCGGTAAAACCATCAATCATGCTCAGCAAGTGGTTTTCCTGATTACAGGGGCAGGTAAAACAACCATTGTGCAAACCATTCTTCAAAAGCAACCCGGCTCACAACAATATCCCGCCGCTCATGTAGGGAATCATAATCAAATAGCTGAATTCTATTTGGATGAGGCAGCAGCAAGCGCGCTATAAGCAGTTAGTGCGTCACGATTTCTAAGGTATCTGATGCAATCATGTATTCTTCATCGGTGGGGATCACAACGACTTTCACTGTTGAATCCGGCGTGCTCAGTAGGATATCTTCTTTCTTGGAGCCTGCGTTCAGTGCCTGGTTCAGTTTCAAACCCATAAAGCTGAATTGTTGACATACTTCCTCACGAATGGAAGGTTGATTCTCTCCCACTCCGCCGGTAAATACCAATACATCAGCACCGTTTAACGCTGCCATATATGAACCGATATATTTCGTAATTCTGTATTGATACATTTCCAAGGTCAGTTTAGCTCGTTTGTTACCTTCGGCAATGCCCTTATCTATATCACGCATATCTGAAGATATACCGGAGACGCCTAATACACCACTGTGCTTATTAAACAAAGTAGAAACTGACGCAGCGTTGATCATTTCTTTCTCCATCAGAAAAGTCACAACACCTAAATCTATGTCGCCGGAACGAGTGCCCATCATCAATCCCTCAACAGGCGTAAAACCCATGGAAGTATCGATTGATTTACCGTCTTTTATAGCTGCAATAGAGGCTCCATTTCCAATATGTGCTGTGATTACTTTGGTTTTTTCGTAATCCAATCCGAGAAACTCACAGGCACGGTGGGACACATAGCGATGGCTGGTGCCGTGGAATCCATAACGGCGAATGCCATATTTTTGATACAAGACGTAAGGGATGCCGTACATATATGCATATTCGGGCATGGTTTGATGAAAAGCAGTATCAAAAACTGCCACCTGAGGCACATCGGGCAACAGCTCCTCAATAGCATGAATACCGGATAAGTTAGGCGGATTATGCAAAGGAGCAATCGCAATGCAATCCTCTATTTTCCTGATTACCTCTTCATTGATGAGCACACTGGAATTAAAACTTTCACCGCCATGAACCACCCGATGCCCAACAGCATTGATTTCTTCAATTGCCTTAATAGCACCGTGTTTCTTGCTTGTCAATACACCTAACACATATTCTATCGCCACCTGATGCTCAAGAACCTCACCTTCGAGCAACACTTGACTTCCATTCTTACGCGTGTGCTTGAGGAAAGAACCTTTCATCCCGATTTTCTCTACAACACCCAAACCCAACACCTCGTTGGTTTGCATATCAAACAACTTATATTTAACCGATGAACTTCCGCAATTTAAAACTAAAATTTTCATACGTTTGATTTTTTTATTTCACAACATTACCTGATTCATCGTAAACATAAAATCCTTTACCTGTGCTGATGCCATAATCCTTTGCACGCACCTTGCGCAATAAAATAGGTGAAGGCTTGTATTTGATGTTTCCGTATTCATCATACAGATTATTTAATAATTTTACGATTTTTTCAATCCCCATCTTATCGGCAGTGCGAAAAACTCCCAAACTATGCCCGTAGCCTACTGTCAGCACCTTGTCAATGTCTTCTACTGTTGAAATACCTTCCATCAGAATTTGACAAGCTTCATTGAGCTGTGTCAGAAACAAACGCACGCTGACCAAGCCTGAAGACTCCATAACATCAATGTAGTCGTGATTGATCAATTTGGCAAATTTACTTACTTTCTCAAGCGTTTCCGGCGATGTGTGCAAGCCGGGAACGATTTCTAAAATCTGCGATCCGGGGATATTGATCATGAAATGCATACCGATACACCTTTCTTGGTGTTTTAATTCAGAGGCAAGTTCGGTCATCATCACGGTCGTAACATTAGACGCAATAATAGCAGCCGGATCCAAGACCTGCTCTAATTGATAAAACACATCTCTTCTTGCTTCTACTTGCCGTTCACCGGTATGGTCGTTATATCGAATTACTTCAATGACAAAATCACAATGTTGAAAATCGACATATGAAGTGGTACCATGAATACGAGATAAAATAACTTTCTTTTCATTTTCTGTCAACCCCCAATTGGTGATTTTTTCATCCAATTTACTTTCAATACGACTGAACGCATTGGCAATCTTTTCTTTGTTGGGTTCTAAAAACACCACCTCCATACCGTGGATGGCAGCTGTGGTAGCAATCTCACTCCCTTCATTGCCGCATCCCACAACGCCGATGTTTGAAAAAAGCGTCCTCCGCCTGTGCCGCTTACTTAGTCCGTACCTTTCAATAGGTTCCGTTATTGTTTTTGCCATTGCATGTTTATTTTATTGCGTTCTTATTCTTTTTAATGATGATAAACGAAGCTTTTTCGTTACTTCATGGCTTGATTGGCTGTTATGGCTATCATATTGACAATATCTTCCACTGAGCATCCTCTCGATAAATCATTTACAGGAGCTGCCATCCCTTGGAGTATCGGACCAATCGCTAAGGTGCCGGAAATGCGTTCTACCAATTTATAAGCAATGTTGCCCGACTGTAAATCCGGGAACACCAACACATTGGCTTGACCGGCTATTTCACTTCCAGGTGCTTTAGATTTTCCTACAGATGGCACGATGGCTGCATCCGCTTGCAATTCTCCGTCTATCTGTAAATCGGGATTTATCTTCCGGGCATGTTGTACTGCCTCGGTAACTTTATCGACTAATTCGTGGGTAGCACTGCCTTTGGTTGAAAAACTCAACATGGCAACTTTAGGTTGAACACCCGCTAAAACCTGAGCTGTCTCGGCTGAGGAAAGTGCAATTTCAGCCAATTCTGATGCAGTAGGATTGGGGTTGACAGCACAATCGGCGAAAACGAACAATCCATCTTCTCCATATTGAGGAGTGGGCGTAAACATCAAAAAAGCACCGGAGACAACCGATATGCCGGGTTTGGTCCGCACAATCTGAAAAGCAGGACGCAATACATCCCCCGTTGTGTTCTGTGCTCCGGCAAGTTCGCCATCAGCATCTCCCTGCTTAATCATCAAACATGCTAAATACAATGGGTTTTTAGCCAGTTGTCCGGCTTCCTCCATGGTGATGCCTTTGGATTTTCTCAAATCATATAACAGTTGTACATACTTTTGTATGTCATCCGTTTCCGGATTGACGAAGTTTGCATGGACAATATGGTTTAAATTTTCTTTTTCAGCCAAAGACAGAATTTCTTGTCTGTTACCAATCAAAATTATTTGGGCAATTTTATCTTTTAAAGCTATATTGGCTGCTCTTAAAGTACGCATTTCAGTACTTTCAGGGAGTACAATGCGCTGAAGGTTGGTTTGTGCCCGCTTGATGATCCGGTTCAATAAATGCATGTTCAAAATGATGTGTTGGTTTCCTAAATCGGACTGTTATGAAAAATTTCTATGAAAATCACACAAAAATACAAAAATAATGGAGAAATTGCAATGTAGAGATTACAATATTTAGCCCTTATTAAAACTTTAATCGAACCAACAACTTCATTTCGGTTTTTCTATCTCCCAAAATTGCTTCATGACCGCTGCCTGTTTTCTCTCTGTCATCAGCATAACAAATTTGTGCTACCTTAAACCAACAACTTAATTTTGAAGTAAAATCGTAACGTAAATTGATATAATACTTGCAGCCAACACCTGAAAAAGCAGGCATGCTAAAGGCATACAAAACATCCTTTTCATACATGTACAGACGGTTATCATAATTTTCTGCATCAAAAAACAAATAGCTGATATCAAGATGCAGAGGTATTTTCTCAAATTTCACACTCATTTCCTGAAGCATGGCGAGACCATAAGTACTCGCCCCTTTTTTATTAAAACTACCGTCTATCTGATTTTTAAATTTCACTCTCCCCACTTCATAAACGAATTGAGTGCGCAAAGCAAATTTATGTTGCTCTGCAAGTTCCGGAACAACCTCTTTCGAGCCTGTTGGGTTGACTTGCGACTGCTTGTATTTTGCCCTCATCAACACAGATAAATTCCGCTTGGGCGCATAATTCAATTGCAATAAATAATCATTTCCTTTAGAGGGGAAATCTACACCATAACGCAGCCAAGGAAATTGATACGCATCGGCGTAAAAGGCTAATTTCCATCTTTTGAAAGGTAAAACTTCTACACCAAAATAAAAGCCTTGTTCATTACTAGTTCGGGAACTTGCAGCAAAAGCCGAAGCATAAAAAGCATTGTATTCAGCCGGAAAAAACCGATGCAATAAGGCAAAATTAACCCGTGAAACCGGTGCGCATGTCACAGCCGTAAGGATGGCAGGATATTTAGAACTTGTCACACCGGCAGTCTCTCCGAAAATATTAAATTGATGCCACCTGAAACGATAATGAATGCCTGCTGCAAATTGTCGATCGCCCCGAAAATAATATAGGTTGTAAGGATAGAGTTTGGGATTTAATTGCTTATCTAACTTTAAACCTACAGTGCTCAATCCCAATTGAAACCATGATCCATTGTAGGTCAAGTTACTTCCTGCAACTTGCTGATGTACCACATTTATTTTCGTGTTTTCTAATGTAGTCCGGTGATATCCGGTGGTGTAAAAACCGGTCAGGAATTCGTCTTGAAGATTTCCATCCTGCAACTTATTAGAATAAAAAACATGCAGGTGTATTTTTCCAAATTGCCAGGAACATGCCAATCCCCGCATAAAATTATATTCATTCGTGGAACCGTAACGCTTAAATCCTTGGTTGGTATCGCAGATTTTTGTTGCCATCGACGATTTACCAAGATTGAAAGTCTGGCGAATCACCAAACCCTGTCCAAAACCTACCTGATAATCCCCTACGATGAGATTCCTCAGACATCCATAATCTTTCAGTTGAACGGAGCAAGATAGAAAATCATAACCCTTATGGTGCTTTCCCCAAAACTGCTCGCCGGCATCCTGCTCCGCTGTTAGATTGACGTATAATTTATCGCGGTAGTGGAAACGATATTTTAGATGATGGTACAAAGGATTACCCAAATATACTGCACTGTCCTGCTCGTTTTTTATATATCCTGCTTTTTGCTCCGGGATGAAGTCAAAACGTGTCAATACTTCATTTTTACCATATTTGAGGACTTTCTTAATATTTATGCTTTCCTTGTGATTGTTGTTACCCTCCGATAAAAATACAAACGGAAGCATCCTTCTGATATCAGTCATATCCAAGCCTTCGACCAAGAGCAATTCGTAGATTGTCAAAAACTTACCGACTTTATACCTGTAATATAAAATATTCTCGATTTGCAAATCACTAAGAAAAATCATTTTTCCTAAATCCTCCCGTTCGGCTTGGTTTAAATCAAGTGGATGCTGACTCAGCATAGATAATTCTTCGTAAAAAAAATCAAAATTCAATTCCTCGCCACTTTCTTCTGCATATTGCTCAAAAACATCAATAATGTATTGATCCATATCATCGAAAGTATCCATTGTTTGTGCGCTAAAAGGCAAAACAAATACAGATAGTAACCAACAAAGTACAAACAGTTTATTCATAAATCAGCCTATTGAAAAACATAGAAAATACCGCTATATGACTATCTTTTGCTATGAATATTAAATTGAAGCTGCGCAATGGTGTTCAGTCCCAACAAAGGATGCAGTTCAGTCACCAAGTCAAAAGCAAAAGGTTTCAAATCAAAACCAAACCCAAGGCAGGGTACTAAACACTCGTGAATATAAACACCTGCTTGAAACCGATAATGCTTCTTCATGGTATAATCAAAAGCTGTTGCTATGCGGTAAGTGCTCCGAATTTCTTTATCTGTCTGCATACGCCAAATAAATTCAGGCGAAAAACTGTAACTGCATCCTATGCTGTAAACAGCAGGAATATGTTTTGTCAATATTTCGCTTTTGATACCGGTTGCAAATGGATTGCTCACATGAAATCCAAATATAATCTTTTGTGCAAGCGGAATAAGCAAACCGATTTGCGGATAAACAGCTCCATAATACTTGTTGGAAGGTGCAAAATAGGCAGTATGATAATTAAACTGCATCCCCATGCTGAACTTTCCGGAAAAATCACGAACAAAAGCAGCCCCAAGTATCATTTCATGGTATAAGGAAAAACCATAATGTGCAAACGACAGGCTGCTGACAAATTGCTGAAAAGGATACAGCACCATGATAGATTTGGATGCGAGTTCAGAAATTTGATAAGGATTTTCGATTGAACATACAATTTGTGGTTGGGCGCAGGATGACCAAGTTGCAGGATTGTGAAAAGCGGTACGATTCTTGATATCCGCGACCGCCGTGTTTGCCACGGAAACAGAAGATGAAATTGGAAAGGCAACTTGGGTATAGATGAAATGTATGGGCAATAAAACCGACAGACAACAGATAAACTTTTTCATAAAATGAATATTTTTCAATCGTTCTATGGAGCTGATATGTTGAGTTCTTTAATTATAAAGACAAAAACCAACATGTCTGCTGCATCTAAAACTTGTAAACAAATCGGTTGTAAAAGTATGCAATCTCATCAAAATAAAAAACAACTTTTCAATCCGCTTGGCAATATTTTACGATTTGCACCATTTTGGCAAAAACATTTTTACCTTTTAACCGTTTATTCTTGCGAATCAAGACTATGAATACTTAAAAATTTGTTTTTTGATTGAAAATTCATACATTTGCAACGATGATTAAAAAGCATTACATATTACTTTTCTGGATTATTTTGACCGGACATTTTATGATGTTGTCTGCCGCAAACAACCGGCAACAAACACCTTCGGAAGGTCAGAAATTAGGAGTCCAGATTATAGGAAACGACACTTTATACTTAGCTTTCCTAAAAGATGTGTATGTGTTTCCCAAGATGAAATTCAAAAATAAAAAACAAGAAGAATTTTATTGGAGAACCGTACGCGACGTGAAACGTGCTTTACCTTATGCAAAAATTGTAAGTGCTGAGCTGTACCGTGTCAATGTTTTGTTGGAAGACATTCAAACTGACAAGGAACGCAAAAAATATCTCTCTAAATATGAAAAAGAGGTCTTTAAAAAATACTCCCCGGAGTTAAGTCGCCTGACCATCAACCAAGGGAAATTGCTACTTAAACTCATCGACCGGGAGACTAATTCTACTTCCTACGACTTGATTAAACAATACAGAGGCAATGTAGCAGCCTTTTTCTGGCAGGGCATTGCCCGGATTTTCGGTTCCAACCTCAAATCCGAATTTGATGCCCATGGTAATGACAAGATTGTAGAAAGGGTTATTGTATTGGTTGAGTCTGGACAACTTTAAATCAATATTTACCGGACTGCTTCATGAATCACTCATCTTCTAAAACTTATTTTACTGATGATGACGCAGTTTACGCTGCCAAAAACTTGATGCGTTCGGCAGTAAAAACTGCTAAAGCAACCCTCACCCCTTCATTCAAAGCTCAGCAAGCAAAAGCCGTTTTTGATACAATCGAACAAACGCCTGAATTTAGACAAGCCAAAACCATCTTGATGTATTGGTCGATGCCGGACGAACTGCCTACCCATCAGTGGGTGAAAAAATGGAGCCGTTCAAAGAAAATTCTACTACCTGTCATCAAAAATAAACAGCTGATTGTCGGGCAGTTCACTACAGAAACGAAGTTGGTAAGAGGTGTTTTGAATCTGATGGAACCACCAATAGAAATTCCTGAGAAAATCGGTTTAACATCTGACGATGCTGAACAAATTGATTTAGCCATTATTCCCGGGGTGGCATTCGACAAACAAAAGAACAGATTGGGGCGTGGAAAAGCTTATTACGACAATTTCTTGCAAAACAAAAGCATACTGAAATGGGCAGTTGGCTTTGATATTCAGCTGTACGACACCATTCCTGCTACTGCTACGGATGTAAAGATGGACAGCATCATCACTCCGCAACTAAGGGTTTTGTAATTTCAGGTTCACCTTTTCGGTAGTAATAAATAACACCATACTCCTTGCAACGCTTTAATTTGTAATAGGGATGCAAATCCTGAAAATGGGCTTCTATTTCGTTCCACAAGTCTTTGATGATTTCATCGCCGGTCGTGCGAAGCTGCACAAGTTCCTCCCATTGTCGCGTAGTCGCTTGCTGATGAATTTTTTGGGTGTATTTGTATTCTTTGAAAATCTCGTAATGAACTTTCACCTTCGCAATTGCCGGATTATATATCGGCAAACCACCGTTCCGAATACGCTCATTTTCACCATCAATGATGCATTTTCCCCAATGTAGCAAATCATTTTCCGTGCTGAGATCCGGAACATTATGTATTTCCGGGTCTAATTGATAGAACAGTTTGTGTTCCTTTTTGATGTCGCCCCTGATAACCGATAAGTTAAAAACTTGGATGAAATGAGAAATGTACAGGCGGGCATTGTGAATGATTTGCTGATACCTTTTGTTGGCATTGATTTGATTTTCCAATGCTTGACGATAGTGAAGCTGTTGCTTTTCAAAAATTGTAAGAAAATTTTTGGCATCGATGACCATCTTAAACGAAATGAAACGACTGTTAAATCCAAGTTTTTCTTCTTTTTGAATAACAGTCCGTAAGGCACGCAGGCGCGCTTGGTCAGTATTTGGTAATCGTCGATAGGGCATACAAATGTTGCTTTAAATTACGATCCATACATACGTAAAATATCAACATAAGCACAAAGGTATGAAAAATTTAATCGTTTCTATGCATCAATTTTTCAGCTAAATTTCTCAAGGTCTGTTTTTTATCGTTTGAAACACCCACTTTATCCAAAACAGCGATTGCCTCATTAAAATAAAAATCCATAGCGTCTTCGCATATTTTTTTGACTTTCAATTGATTATAGATGTCGGTAACCGCAGCAATTTTTTCATTTGGATTTGTCTTTCCTGCTGTTAGCCAAAAATCCAATTTTTCCAAAATTTCTCCGGAAGCCGTTTTTTTAGCATGTATTAACAGATATGTTTTTTTATTGCACAAAATATCGCCTCCCAACTGCTTGCCAAAAGTCTCCGGCTTGCCATACACATCCAACAAATCATCTTTTAATTGAAATGCTAATCCTATATAGATACCGAAATCATATAAATACTGCGCATCCTGCTCGGAAGCGCCGCCTATGATGGCTCCAATTTTCAATGCACAAGCCAACAGAACTGCTGTTTTGAGCCTGATCATCTCGATGTATTCCTCCGGTGTCACATCTTCCCTGCTCTCAAATTCCATATCATATTGTTGTCCTTCACAAACTTGAATCGCCGTGGTATTGAACAATTGTATAACATCTGGTAGCATTTTTTCCGGTGCTTGCCGCATCAGCTCATACGCTATAATCTGCATCAAATCTCCGGAAAGGATGGCAGTATTTTCATTCCATTTCAAATGTACGGTAGGCTGCCCTCTTCGCACGGTTGCCTTGTCCATAATATCATCGTGCAAAAGCGTGAAATTGTGAAAAAACTCTATTCCTAAAGCGGGCATTACGGCTTGACTGACATCATCTTGAAATAAATTTAACGCCATCAGCGTAAGCGCCGGTCGGATTCTCTTTCCTCCTAAATTCATGGTATAAGCAATCGGTGCATACAAACCCGATGGCTCCTTATTTAAATCTATGGTTGCAAGTGCTTCCTCGATGATGCTTGATAGGGTCTCGAAATTTTTTAGAGGGTAATTCATTTTAATTAAGTTCATTATCAATAATATCGGACAAAACATCCTTCATTTGTAAACCGGCTGCAAGTACTTGTTGCGGAATAAAACTGGTGGTAGTCATGCCGGGCGTAGTATTCACTTCCAACAAATTAATGGTATCCCCTTCCGTGAGGATATAATCGATTCTGACCAATCCTTTGCAGTCTAAAATATCATATAAAACCGATGTCAGCTGTTGAATCCTCTCCGTGAGTTCTTGGGAAATGCGAGCGGGAGTTATTTCATCAACCTGACCGTGGTATTTAGCATCAAAATCAAAAAACTCGTTGTGAGGCACTACTTCGGTTACAGGCAATACCACCGATTTCGCTTTGGTTTTGTAGATGCCGCAGGTCACCTCAGTGCCTTGCATAAAAGCCTCTATCATAACTTCTGTTCCTTCCCTGAAAGCCAATGCAATCGCGGGCTGCACCTCTGCTTCCGTTTTTGCTTTCGTCATACCGAAACTGCTTCCTCCCACATTCGATTTGATAAAACATGGAAATCCGATTTTCTCTTTTACTGCTTTGGATGAAATGGTTTGTCCGCTGCGTAACAGGATTGACTCAGCAACTTTAATCCCATAGCTTTTCAGATATTGATTGCAGGTAAATTTATTGAAGGTCAGTGCCGAAGACAATACACCGCAGTTTGAGTACGGAATGCCTAGCATATCAAAATAACCCTGAAGCAGTCCATCTTCCCCTGGCGTGCCGTGTATGGTAATGTAGGCAAAATCGAATTTGATTTTTTCATTATCATACATAAAGCTAAAATCATCTTTGTTGACTGAAACTTGTTCGTTTTCAGAGATGACAACCTGCCAATTTTGTTGTGTCAGGACGACTCGATATACACGATATCGATCCTTATCAATGAAGGATAGTAACCCGGCTGCACTTTGCAGCGAGACAGTATTTTCGGAAGAATAACCTCCTGCGACAATGGCGATAACAGGTTTCATACAATTACAAATTCAAATATTGTTGGGCATATTCACGCCACATTTCTATTAATTTTTGAAAATCATCCGGCAAGTCGCTTTTGAAATCCATTTGTTTTTCCGTGCCGGGATGGACAAAACCAAGCGTTTTGGCATGCAATGCTTGTCGGGGACAGGCATAAAAGCAATTCTTGACAAAGAGTTTATAATACGCAGAATTAGTTCCTTTTAAAATGGAGTTACCCCCGTAGCGCTCATCATTGAACAAGGGATGACCGATATGCTTCATGTGCACACGAATCTGATGAGTCCTTCCGGTTTCAAGCTGACATTCCACAAGTGTTACATAACCAAACCGTTCTATCACTTTATAATGGGTGATGGCATGTTTAGCTTGTGGATTTTCGCCCGGCTCAAACACTTTAAACCGCATCCTGTCTGCCGGATCCCTTGCCTGATCGCCTGTTATGGTACCTGCATCATTTTTCAGGTTACCCCAAACCAAGGCATAATAGCGACGTTCGGTTGTTTTATCAGAAAACTGTTTGCCCAAATAAGACTTGGCGTGTTCCGTTTTAGCCACCAACAACAAACCGGATGTATCTTTGTCGATGCGATGTACTAACCCGACCTTCGAACTGTTCGGGTCAAAATCTGTATTATCTTTCAAATGATACGCTAAAGCATTCAATAAAGTGCCGTCGAAGTTACCGAATCCGGGATGTACCACCAAGCCCGGTTGTTTATTGACCAATATAATCTCATCATCCTCATACACAATATTGATGGGGATATCTTGGGGTACAACCACAAACTCAGATGGCGGATAAGCCAATAAGATGGTAATCACATCACCGGGTTTGACTTTATAACTTGATTTGACGGATTTTTCGTTCACTTTGACATTGCCGGCATCGGTAGCATATTGAATGCGATTTCTGGAGGTATTAGCCATAATATTAGCCAGATACCTGTCCAATCGCATCATGCTCTGTCCTTTGTCAACTACAAAGCGAAAATGCTCAAAAAGTTCCTGCTCGGAGACTAATTCATCGTCTTCAATTTCTTCAAGATATTTTTCCTGCACCTCTATTTCTCCTGATTAAAAAAACTGTTCCTCTTCGACGCGATTGTTCAATGATTCTTCAATGAGTTCTTTGTCCTTAGTGAGCCAGATGTTTATCCGAGTTCCATCCGGCATCTGCTTCCCCGCTTCCGGCTGTTGTTTGTAAATAAAATACTGATTTTCATCCGCTGCGGGAGGCAGGTCATAATTAACGGCACCGATGATAAACATGGAAGCAATGGCTTCATTTTTTGCATCTAAATGGGTTTTGCCTGTCAAATCGGGTATCAACGAGATTTCGCTGCCAACCCCACTGCCCACAATCAGTGCCACGCTGCTTCCTTCCGGCAGTCGGGTACCCGGAACAATGCGTTGTCCCATGTAAGTGACATCGATGACTAGGTCTTTAAATTCCGATGGTCTGTAAATCACATTAGAGACGCTTAATCCGAGCGAGTTCAACAAGGCATCTGCCTGCCTGACAGAAATATCGTTTACATCCGGAAAGGGTATCATATGCACCTGACGTTTGTTCAATATCAGATAAATAGCACGATTTTTCTTGACAGATGAAAGAGCCGGAGGAATCTGCTCCACGATGGTTCCTAATGGCTTGTCTTTCACATACACCGAGTCTATGACTTCAGGGTACAAGGCATAGTTAGCCAAAATATTTTGGGCTTCTTCAACAAATAATCCCTGTAAATCGGGCACCCTGACAGACTCGCCGTGATGCGTATAGCGGTCGAGCATAAAGAGTGTTGCCCATGCCAAGACAATGACAATCAATATAGCTAAGAGGATTCTTTTGATGATATAACCTGCAATGCTTTCTTTCCAAAAAGTTTTAAAATTCATAATGCCAAGTTGGATTAAAATCGGTACTCAAACTTTGAGCATAAAACAATTGCCAAAATTAATGAAATAATATGATTTATGCCCAAGAACGAAAGTCTTAAAAAACAAAAAAAGTAAAAACCATTGAGATTCTTACTTTCTTTATACTTACTCATTAAAAAATGAGATTAGATTTTATGACGACCTTCATCTGCAACAGTTAGTCTTACTCTTCCTTTTGCACGACGAGCTGCTAAAACCCTGCGTCCGTTAGCAGTAGCCATTCTTTCACGAAATCCGTGTTTGTTTCTCCTTTTTCTGTTAGAAGGTTGGAATGTCCTTTTCATCGTTCTATCGTGTTATGTTATTAATATTCCATTTTTTAGGACTGCAAAGATAAAGTTTTTTTTGTTTCCTGCAAAAT
>CAZOUH010000009.1:7723-19163 GCA_964582935.1 uncultured Paludibacter sp. | reverse complement strand
CGCAAAGCATTCAACACCACCGTTACAGAGCTGATGCTCATGGCAGCAGCAGCAAACATGGGACTGAGTTTCCATCCCCAGAGGGTATAAAAAACACCGGCTGCCAAGGGTATGCCCAATACATTATAAAAGAATGCCCAGAATAAATTTTGCTTGATGTTGCGCATCACCCTTTTACTCAGATTGATAAAAGCCTGAACTCCGGAAAGATCATTGCTAATCAGTACCACATCCGCTGATTCCATGGCGATGTCGGTTCCGGCACCGATGGCAATGCCTAAATCAGCGCGAACCAAAGCCGGAGCATCATTGATGCCGTCTCCGACCATGGCTACTTTTTTTCCTGCCGATTGCAGCTTTCTGATTTCTTCTTCTTTCCCTTGTGGCAATACGCCGGCTATCACCTGTTGAATGCCCAATTGGCGCTGCATGGATTCTGCAACTTTTTGGTGATCGCCGGTCAGCATGATGACCTCCAATCCCATTTTCTGTAAAGCTTTTACAGCTGTTTGGCTATGCGGTTTAAGCACATCAGCTACCGCTATCAAACCTAATACTTCCTTTTCGTTTGAAATATATAAAACTGTATTCCCATCATTTGTAAGCTCATCAGCCTGAGCAGCAAAAGTGTTGGTGCGGATGGATTCTTTTTCCATTAAAGATAAATTTCCTGCAAAATAAACCCTTTCATTGATAGATGCTTTTAAGCCCATACCCGGAAATACTTCAAACCCTTCAACCGGTAAGGGCTGTACCTGTCTGAATGCTGCTTCATCCAACACAGCTTTAGCCAAAGGATGTTCGGAAAGTTTCTCCAAAGAAGCGGCTATTTCCAACAATTTATTTTCAGGAAGAAAACGATTGCTCAGTATTTTCGTAACGGTAGGATTGCCCTCCGTGAGCGTACCGGTTTTATCCAATACAATGGTGTTAATTTTATGTGCGGTTTCCAATGTTTCAGCTGATTTAATCAACATGCCATGGGTAGCAGCTTTGCCTGTTCCAACCATAATGGCTACAGGAGTTGCTAATCCCAATGCACAGGGACAGGAAATGACCAATACCGAAATGCCAATTGACAAAGCAAATTCAAAGGGATAACCAAGCAACAGCCATACTGCGGTCGCAAGCAGTGCGATGCTGATGACTATCGGGACGAATACCCCGCTGATTTTATCGGCAAGTTTGGAAATGGGCGCTTTGGAAGCCGAAGCTTCTTCCACCAAACGAATGATTTGTGCCAATGAAGTATCCTCACCCACTTTGGTGGCTTTGAAAGTAAAATATCCGGTTTGGCATACGGTTGCCGACATGACAGCAGCATGCTTTTCTTTAAATACAGGCATGCTTTCCCCTGTCAAAGCCGATTCATCTAACGAGGCATTGCCCGAAACAATCACCCCATCTACAGGTACAGACTGTCCGGATTTAACAATCACCAAATCACCTACAACTACTTGCTGCACAGGAATTTCAATTTCCTGCTTGTTGCGGATGACAGTAGCTGTTTGGGGAGACAAGTCCATAAGTTTCGTCAGTGCTTCAGAAGTCCTGCTTTTTGAACGGGTCTCGAAGTATTTTCCTAAAGTAATTAATGTCAAGATGGTAGCACCCGATTCAAAATAAATATCATGTGCATAAAGCTCCAATGCAATATCGTCTCCATAGGTCAGGGCAACAGCTATGCTGAAAATGACAAAAATACCATACACCATGGCAGCTGCAGAGCCGATGGCAATCAACGAATCCATATTGGGAGCGCGCTTAATTAAGGTTTTGAATCCGTTGGTAAAGTACTTTTTATTGACTAAGTAAATAGGAAGGGCTAAAAAAAACTGCATCAGAGATGTTATCATAGAAAAACGGGCATCTCTAAACAGACTCGGATAAGGCAATCCGATCATGCCGCCCATGGCGATATATAATAGGGGAATGAGGAACACCAATGACACATGCCATCTGCGGCGCATGTCCATCAGTTCCTCGTCAACAACTTTTAGCTTTTTTTTTTAAGCTGCGTGTCGGTTTGAGAATCAGCTTCTGATTTGATTCGAGCAGTTGCTTCATATCCGGCATCTTTGACAGCATCTTCCACAGTTGCTACATCTAACACAGATTCATCATATTTAATCGACATGGAATTTGTCAACAGATTAACTTGCACATCCACGATGCCATGAAGCTTTCGTGTTGCCTTATCCACATGAGCCACGCAAGCAGAGCAACTCATTCCTTTGATATCAAAAACATCAGTTTTCATATTTTTATCATTAATTTTCGATTGGTCGTATAAAACTCATATGTTAACAATATCATACTCTTGTATGCCACGAATCAACATGTTCGTTTTATCAAAATAAATTAGCATATTATATGGGTAACAACAAATCACTTTCGGTTAAGTTCATTGATACAGCCCTTGTCTTAAAACGCAAGAGTCATAATCAGGCAGGCTGTTATGACTCTTATATACAAAAGATATTTGCAATTTAGTAAGATTTTCGACTCAATGCTTGATAGTTTATTTTCAATGCATACGCTCGTCGCAGTGCCTGTTTGATATCCGTAATGATACCCATTTTTGTATCCTTGTCAGCATTGATAGAGACAGTCATCACATTCTGATCTTCCTCTTTCATGGCTGTACGTTCGTTGGTGATAAAAGTTTCGATTTCGTTGACATCCGCAAACTGATCATTCAACTGGATACGCGTTGCCGATCCAAATTGTTCTCTATACTCTTTCATTGGTTCCCCTACATAAATATAACGAACCAGGGATTTATTTTCAAGCTTTTGTAGTTCACTTGCGGCAGGAGGTAAAATCCTCACTTTGTAAGTTACTTCTTTCATGGTTGTAACAGCCATAAAAAAGAACAATAGCATGAAAATGATGTCCGGTAAAGACGAAGTACTCAATTCAGGCATGCCTTTTTTTTCTGCTTTTCTAATTGTTGCCATTAATTGGATCCTCCATAATTTTTAGGTTCTGCCTCAGATATTTTTTGAGGAAATACCGACTGGATGTCTTTTTGTTGTTTCTCTTCTAAATCTTCGTATTTCTTACCGAATTTATGTTGCGATAACTCATTGCGTAATTCGTTATAAGCAGCGACTAATTCGTTCTGCACATCAATATAGGCTTGATATTGCGTATCCACGTCATTTTGAACCGAGATAACATGATCACGCGTATATTCTATAACGCCAAGTGTTTCAAATTCTTTAGCTACTTTCTCCGGAAGATGAATATCGTTTTGTTCATTTAAAATAAACTCTTTTGCTTTCCCTTTTAAATCACGAATATTCATTTCTTCTCCCTGCACCAATAGTTGATTCAAACTATTGATTTTCACCACGAAGATATTCCTTTTCTTAATATCCACATCTTGTGGTGTTTGATCGGGTGGCAGTGGAGGAGGAAGACGCCTTGTCAACCCCATACTGACATTCATGGATGTAGTAACGAGAAAGAAAATTAACAGGAGAAACGATATGTCTGCCATCGAACTCGCATTAATTTGATCTAATTTTCTAGCCATACTATTGTGAGGTTTTTATGTTTCTACTTAAACGTAGTGTATATTCTTGAACCGATAATTGATAGAATCACCAATGCAAGCAAGGTGTATGCTGTATAAATGAACATATCGGTTGCTTGTGCCCAAAAGCCTTCATTCTGAGTTCCTTCATAACCAATAATACTCATTTTCTCGCCACTGCCCATCATGAAAGACACAATGAAAATACCGACAAAAACAAGAATAGGAAGTACGGATTTGAGGGCTGACTTAGGATTACTGATAGATGATTTTACAAATTGAAACAGAGCTGCTGCAATGGTTACTACTATTGTAGTGGCAAACAGTATATAGGTCCATAAGAAAATCGCGTCTGTTAGCAGTGGAACTTGTATTGCCTCTCCGGCAGCACTATCTATAGTATCTGTTCCTAATCCCATTGTTGCGAAAAACGCAATCAACAGCAAAAAGGAAACGACCACTAAAGATATTCCAAATATTTTGATTGTTTTCGACATAATTTATTCTTATTTAGAGTGTTTAACCACAACATCCAACAACGAAATAGAAGCGTCTTCCATATCATTGGTAAGCCCTTCAATGATTGTTAAGATATAGTTGTAAAATACTTGCAGAATCATGGCTACTATCAAACCAAATACTGTTGTAAGAAGGGCAACCTTGATACCACCCGCAACTACTGTAGCTGAAATATCACCTACCTGCTGGATTTTATCAAAAGCTTGAATCATCCCGATAACTGTTCCCAAGAAACCTAAAGAAGGCGAAAGTGCGATAAACAAAGAAATCCATGTTAAGTTCTTTTCTAATAAGCCCAACTGAACGCTGCCGTAAGAAACTACTGATTTCTCAACCACCTCGATGCCTTCATCGTAACGGGAAAGACCTTGATAGAAAATGGATGCTACAGGTCCGCGCGTATTGCGACATACTTCCATGGCTGCTTCAACACCACCTGTTTTCCAGCTTTCGTCAATGCTTGTCAACAGTTTTTTTGTGTTGGTTGCAGACAAACTTAAATAAATGATTCTTTCGATGCTTAAAGCCAAGCCTAAAATCAAAGCAAATGCGATGGGAGCCATAAACATGGCATCTCCTTCAATAAATTTTTGCTTCAACGCTTTATGCATCCCTGCCTCTTCTACAACCTCCGGAGCGGTTGTTTCGACAACTTCACTAACTGTAGTATCTGTTGCTTCTGTAGGAATACTGTCCTCCTGAGCAATCACGTGTAGTGTTATACCAAAAGTGAAAAGTGCCACCATTGAAAAAATTGCAAATACCTTTTTCATTTTACTTTCTGTTTTGAATTTGTGTTTTTATTTTTGTGATTATATATCTCAAATTGTGTGTGTATCATCGTTACCGGTGCGGAGAGGAAGAGATTCGAACTCTCGATACGTTGCCGTATATACGCTTTCCAGGCGCACCTCTTCAACCACTCGAGCACCTCTCCAATTTAGCGGCGCAAGTTAGTAAAAAATTATGATATACAAGTAAAAAAGACCAAATTTATATCTCAAATAAAGTTTTTTGTGAAACATACACAGAATTTACTCTGTGAATCTAAAAGTCAAACAAACCAAATGCATTGTCTGTCGTTTGTTGCACTACAACATCATAAGAAACCGCATACAAATTGGCTAAAAATTCTGCTGTATGTATTAAATACGCACTTTCATTCCTTTTTCCCCTGAACGGGACCGGTGTCAGATAAGGGGCGTCTGTCTCCAACATAATGTGCCCGATGTCTATCTGACGCAACACATCCCTTAATCCTGAGTTTTTAAAAGTGACTATCCCGTTGATTCCCAATAAAAAGCCACCATATTCAAGAATTTCATGAGCTTCTTCCATGCTGCCACCGAAACTGTGGAACACCCCTTTTAAACCGCTGTTTTTATAGGGTGACAATGCTTCCATAATTTCCCGATGCGATGCTCTAACGTGAATAATGACCGGTTTATTGTATGTCAACGACCATTCTAATTGCTGCCTGAAAGCATTGATTTGCGCTGTCTTATAGGTAGTATCCCAATACAGATCAATACCAATTTCTCCGATGGCTATATAATTTCTGCTTTGCAATGCGGCATGCACAATCGCCAATTCTTCCTCATAATCAGCTTTCACACTGGTAGGATGTAGGCCGATGGCAGCATGACAAAAATTCGGATAGGCTGCCTCAAGATTATGCATAGCTTGTATGGTGCTGCTATCTATATTAGGAAGAATGATTTTCCGGATACCGGCATCTTTGGCTCGTTGGATGACCGCTCGGCGATCAACATCAAAATCTTCTAAATATAAGTGTGCATGCGTATCTATCATTTTTATGCTCGGTTGTCTTCCTCAATCCTTATTCCCACTCGATGGTTGCGGGTGGTTTTGAACTGATGTCGTAAACAACCCTGTTCACCCCTTCTACCTGCTGAATAATTTCGTTGGAAATTTTTGCTAAAAACTCATAAGGAAGCTGTGCCCAATCGGCTGTCATGGCATCAATGGATGTTACAGCACGCAGTGCCACAGCATTTTCGTAAGTCCTGCCCCCCTCTTTTACACCCACCGATTGCACGGGGAGTAGGATGGCAGCAGCTTGCCATACTTTATCGTACAAATTCCACTCTCGCAGTCCGTTGATAAAGATGTGATCTACCTCTTGGAGCACCTTTACTTTCTCCGGGGTAATATCGCCGAGAATGCGGACTGCCAATCCCGGACCCGGGAACGGATGACGATTAATCAAATGGCGCATCATGCCCAACTCTTTTCCGACCTTACGTACCTCGTCCTTGAAAAGCAAACGCAGGGGTTCGCAGAGTTTCAGATTCATTTTTTCGGGTAAACCGCCTACATTGTGATGCGATTTTACACCTTTGCCAATCACAGCAAGGGATTCAATGATATCGGGATAGATAGTTCCTTGTGCCAACCACTTCACCCCGTCAATTTTATGTGCCTCTTGCTCAAATATATCGATAAATGCCGCACCAATAATCTTGCGCTTTTGTTCCGGTTCGGTTACACCTGCCAACAGTTTATAAAAATAGGCTTTGGCATCTACTCCGATTACATTTAAGCCGAGATGTTTGTAGTCTTCCAACACCCGCTCAAATTCATTTTTACGAAGCAGACCGTGATCGACAAAAATACAGCTCAGGTTGGGACCAATGGCTTTGTGCAATAGTACAGCAGTTACAGAAGAATCAACACCGCCCGATAAGCCCAATACAACTTTGTCGTTGCCTAATTGTGCTGTCAGGTTTTCAATGGTCGATTGTATAAATGAAGCGGGAGTCCAATTGCGTTTGCAACCGCAGATGTTCAGAAAGTTCTCTAAAAGCAGCAAGCCGCCACGCGTGTGTATATCTTCAGGAAGGTATAATACACCCCAGGTTTTCTCACCTTTTACTTTGAAGGCAGCCAATTCATTGTCAACCGTTGTAGCAACAGGCTGTAAATTTTTCGGTAATTGTGTGATGGTTTCTCCTTTTGACATCCGGACCTGCGAGCCGGACTGTAAGCCATCTAACAATTTATCCTTTGCATCCGTTGTTGCTAAGTTTGTTTGGGCAAACACCCTGAAAGCATCATAGTGTATCTTGGCACCTGCATCAGCTGCCAGCACCTGAGCACCATACCCTATCCCCAATAAGGGGAATTGACCTTTAATTGAAGATAAATCAATTGCAAAAAGCGATTGATCGGCTATTGCCGGTGCCACATCCGAGAGAATCACACCTTTTATATCGCTCATATCTTCAGGAAGTTTATTAAAAGGTACGATTTCGCAATATTCTTTCAGTTCTCGCAATCTTCTTCCGATAAGTTGCGTAGTAGGAGAACCAAAATCCAAAATAAGTATTTTTTCCTGCATATTGTTTATTTAGTTACTTCAGTGCTGTCTAATTGTTCCATGGACACCCGGCTGTCCATTTCTATTTGGGATTTGACTCTTAATCCGGGATTTTCTTGAATCATTTGCCGTAAATAGGATTCAGGATAACCGGGACGTATCACATCCAACGGGATTTTCTTTTCATTTTGTGTAAATTTACCATTATTTTCTTTTTTAATCACCCCATCTAAATATTTAACCAACAAAAACTCATCTAATTTTTTCCAGGCAGCAGTAACATTGGCGGCTTGGGTATGACTGAAGTTTGTTAAAAATTCGCGGGCATCTTTTTCCGGCATACCCGTCACAGCCTTATCAATGCTGGGAATCAAAGTATGAAAACTTGTCTCCCAAAATTGCTGTACCTTTTTGATGTCAGGCATCACCAAAGAATATCTTGGATAGGCAAAATTTGAAACACGATTAAAAATCCAAAATGCTGCTGTAGATGAATATTCCAACAGACTGCCATTGTCTTCATCAAAACATTCCGGAACGCTGTTGATGCCGCAATACATAGGCACATATACGGAAGAAGCCGCATCGTCCACGCCAAACCACAAGATACCACCAACATAAGGTGGCAGCCAATTGCGCATCTGGGCTATAAACGAAAAGCCTGTTTGCTGAGTAGCGATGGGTCGTTCGTGGTAATATTCTACGCCGTCAACATGAAAACTGAGCGGACTCAATCGTAATTTCGAGCCGTAGATACCTGCTCCAAATCCTTTGGTGATATCTAACTCGGTACCTTCATACTGATCACGCATAAAAGCCTGCATGTCTTGAATGCTAATTTTTTTAGTGGGTTTAATCCATAGCGGCATGCGTTCCACAGTTTCACCTTTAATATAGGTGATGTATTTTTCCATCTCGGCATTGGCTTGGCGGAAAAAGCTCCACACCCTCGCCTCACAGGCTCTCAGCGCACCATAATCAAGCGGAGCATAGGTGTCGGAAAAACTGAATTCTTTATTTTTACCTTTAAAATAACCCTTTTCTCGCGCAAAAGCAATGACATCCACAGAATATAAACAATTGCTCCTGTCGTCGAAAGGAAAGGTGGTAATGCGTGCCTGATTGGCATGTGCGGTGATGCAATCGTCCGGAATGCGTTGAGCCACCCATACTGCTCCTTTATTTTTAGGTCCTTTCCCTATCATCTCCATCACCCATATCTCATTGGGGTCAGCTATAGAAAAGGATTCTCCCGAACTGTAATAGCCGTATTCTTCTACTAAGGAAGTCATAATACGAATGGCTTCCCGAGCCGAACGGGCACGCTGTAAAGTGATGTACATCAAATTGCCGTAATCGAGAATGCCTGTCGTGTCCTGTAATTCTTCCCTGCCTCCAAACGTACTCTCTGCAATGGAAACCTGGTATTCATTCATATTTCCGATCACCGCATAAGTCTTTTCAACCTGTTTGATTTTTCCAAGGTATTTGCCCGTGTCCCATTCATAAATATCCAACATGGCTTCAGGAGAATAAGTGCGGGCAGGATAATGATACAATGCGCCGTATAACATGTAGGAATCAGCCGCATAGGTAATCATGGTCGAACCGTCAGTCGTGGCTGATTTACCTGCCAATAAATTGGTACAAGCAAAAATACGTAAAAAAGAAAATATGAAGATGAATAAAGTGGCGAAAAATCTCATACGGACAGCAACGTTATGGACTACTTGGTAAATGGCGAACAAAGGTAATATAAAGTTTTATTTTTGGAAAATTATTGTTTCGGAAAGAAGTTTACATCACCCACACCATTCTTTATTTAAGATAAATACCTAACTTTGCAAATTATTCAAAGTCAAAAAATCAAATGTTAAAAAACACAGGTCTAACTACTTTCATTTTTCTCCTATCCTTCGTGATTCAACTTCGGCTATTGGGTCAGAGCCATGAACTTAGCTCTTCTGATTCGCTGAGGCACAGACAGATATCAGAGATAACTGTTACAGGCTTGTTGAACAACAAACTCAATCTTCCCTACTTGGTAATTGAGGGAGAGGAGGCTTTAGATGACGGAAAGATAACTCCCGGTGATTTGTTGGACGGTTTGCCGGGTGTTTCCATTGACAGGGATGGGCCCTGGGCAACTACCGTGAATATTCGTGGTTTTGGCGAGTCCAAATTGCTGTTTTTGACAGATGGAGATCGCATGTTGACGGCAACGGATGTTGCGGGCACGTTATCTACCGTTGATATGGGTAATATTGAAAAGATAGAGGTCGTAAAAGGAGCAGGCTCTGTGATTTACGGAACCGGTGCCATGGGCGGCATTGTTAATTTTGTGACCAAACGTCCTGAATACACAGATAGGTTCAGCAGTTCAGGTCGTTTATCGTCCGGTTTTCATACGGTGAACAATTTATGGGAAAACAACTTGAATCTGGATTTTACCGATCAGAATTGGTACTTGGCGTTGGATGGCAGTTACAGAACAGCACAAAACACGTTAACTCCCTTGGGTGTCCAGTCGAACAGCCACTTCAACGACGCTTCCTGGGGTGTAAGAGGCGGTATGCGCAATGGCGACAATCAGGAACTACTCGTCAATTACAATCATTTTGAAGCTTGGGATGTGGGACTGCCGGGTGGCAGCGCATTTCCGGATGATGCCATGGTTCGTTATTTAGAATTTAAACGCAACCAATTGAGTGGAGAATACATATTCAAGGATTTGACCGACGCCATCAAATCATTGAGTGTCAAAGTTTACACGCAAAATATCAAAAGAGAAGTAGAGAATATTATTCAGAAAAAAAATACGGCTATCTTCCCCGGCAGTTTTAATGTAACTACTGGCGCAAAAGCAACGCTCGATCTGTATTTCAATGATTATGAAACCATGACAGTCGGCATAGATGGATGGCACAGAGATCAACAAACAGCAAGGTTGAAAATTGCCCATCCGGCTCAAGATACCATTTTCACCAAAGAATTACCCACGCCTAAGGCAGAAGTGTTGGATGTTGGTATATTTGCACAGCATAAATGGGTGATTGATCCGAAGTATTGGACGATGAGTACGGGGGTGAGAGTAGATTTTTTACGCACCACCAATGACACGGCTTTCACTGAAATAGCCAAATACAAATACGTGAATGGGGTGAAAGAGGATATTCCGTACAATAACACGCCGAGATTTCTTGATGGTGCCAACAATGAATTTGCCTATGCTGCTCATATCGACTTCAGCTATAAACCCTATGAAAGCCACCATTTTGTCCTTTCGTTGGCAAATGCTTATCGGGCAGCTTCTTTGGAAGAAAGATTCAAATATATCGACCAAAGTGGGACTCCCATGATCGGCAATCCTGACCTAAAACCGGAGAAAGGATTGTTTGCTAACCTGAGTTACAGCCTTACAAGAAATAAATTCAGTTTGAATACCGACTTCTTCGCCAACTACGTTTTCGATTTAATAGGCGTTGAAGAAGGTCCGTATGAAGCTGTTGATGGAACTACAATCAATGCATTGGTCCATACCAATATTGACCGTGCCATGTATTTGGGCGGCGAGATAGCGTTTAGATGGTTGATTGTCCCCGATTTAGAATTAGAAGGAAATATAGCCTATGTAGATGGTTTTGATGTCATTACCAAAGAAGAATTGCCTTTGCTGCCTCCATTGCATGGTGAATTGAAATTGAGTTACAATATTGCAGATAAAGTAAATACCTATCTTGCCTCCATTTGGGATCTTGATTTTATAGACACAGATGATGATCAGTCTGTTTCTCACAGTTTCCTTGTTTTTGAGGCAGGCTTTCATTCGACACCTATTAAATGGGGTGCATTCAACCTACAATTAGTAGGTGGGGTACAGAACTTATTCGACACAGCTTATATAGAGCATATGGCGGCAGCCAGATACATCAATCAGTTAGAGCCCGGTAGGAATTTTTTCGTGAGAGCGAAATTGATGTGGTGAGCGGGTTTACGGGGTCCGGGTTGCGGGTTTAACCCCCAACCCCCTAAAGGGGGCT
>CAZOUH010000009.1:0-7623 GCA_964582935.1 uncultured Paludibacter sp. | reverse complement strand
TGGGGGATTTAGGGGGCTAAAACATAAAATTATATTTCAAATGAAATCCATCAAATTATTCATCGTATTTTTGTTTTTATCTTTCGGTTTGTTGGCGCAACAAATGCCGAATGTTCCTATTGATCCCAAGGTTCGATATGGTCAATTAGACAACGGGTTGACTTATTACATCCGCCACAACGAGAAGCCGAAAGAGAGGGCTGAGTTTTACATCGCCCAAAATGTGGGTGCTATTTTGGAAAATGACGATCAGAACGGATTGGCGCATTTCCTTGAACACATGGCATTTAACGGTACGAAAAACTTCCCCGGTAAATTAATCATCGAGTATTTTGAATCCATTGGGGTTAAATTTGGTGCCAACATCAATGCTTATACTTCATTGGATGAGACTGTGTATAATCTTTCGGATGTACCGACTATCCGCGAGGGCGTTGTGGACAGTGCTTTGTTGGTGCTGCACGATTGGTCAAGTTTTATTTCCCTGTTGGGAGAAGAAATTGATGCCGAGCGCGGTGTTATCCGTGAGGAATGGCGCACCGGTGCCGGTCCGGAAAGGCGGATGTGGAAAGCTGCCAACTATCTGAAATATCCTGACTCACAATATGCTAAACGCGATGTGATTGGTGATACGGCTGTCATCAACAATTTTGATCATGAGGCTTTGCGTGCCTTTTATCACAAATGGTATCGTCCCGATTTACAAGCCATTGCTGTTGTTGGTGATGTAGATGTGGATCAGATAGAAGCCAAGATTAAAACCATGTTTGCCGATATTCCTGCCAAAGAAAATGCAGGGGAGCGTCCCATTTATCCCATCCATGACAATGTAGAACCCATCATTTCAATCGTTAAAGACAAAGAGGCACGCATGACTCGCATAGAGTTGGAATACAAGCATGATGTAATGCCGGATGAGATGAGAAAGTCCGTTGCAGGTTATATGTTCGACATCATAAATAATGTGATATCCACCGTGATGGGCTATCGTTTTGATGAAATCACCCAACAGGCGGATGCACCTTTTGTGGATGGTGGAGCCTATTACGGCAATTTAGTTAAATCGAAAGATGCTTTTAATTTGATCGTCATCCCCAAAGAAGGTCAGGAAGCGGAAGGATTGAAAGCCTTGTTGCTTGAAGCAGAGAAAATCAAACGCTTTGGACTCACAAATTCAGAAATTGAACGTGCCAAAACTGATTTGCTGAAATCTTTGGAGAATGCCTATAACGACAGAGATAACCAATCCAACCGCAGTTTGGTACGGGAATATGTGCGTCACTTTTTAGATGGAGAAGTCATTCCGGGCATCGAATGGGAATTTGAAAACACCAATATGTTAATGCCCTATCTCACAGCAGATGCGGTAAATTCTGTTCTGAAGAATTTCATTACGGATGAGAATCTGATTATTTCTTTTATGGCACCTGACAAACCTACGGTGCTCATTCCTTCGGAAGAAGAAATTTTACAAATATTAGCGGAGGCAAAAGCTACAGAACTAACTGCTAAAGAAGAAGAAGATTTAAACAAGCCGCTGATTGAAAAAGCCCCTAAAGCCGGTAAGATTAAGAAAATTACTTATAATGAGATCTTTGAAACCACCCAATGGGAACTGTCTAATGGCATAAAAGTAATATTCAAAAAGACTGATTTCAAAAATGATGAAATATTGATGAGTGCTTACAGTGAAGGTGGCTTGTCGAAAGTGAAAGACACAAAAGATTTAGTGTCAGGAACTTTGGCTGCATCTGTGGTTGCCAACAACGGATTGGGCGAATTTTCCAATGTGGAACTGAATAAGATATTGACGGGTAAACTTGCCTCAGTCAGTCCTAATATCAGTGGCTACTACGAAGGATTTTCCGGAAAGTCGTCTGTAACTGATTTTGAGACCATGTTGCAGTTGGTGTATCTATTTTATACCGCACCCCGCAAAGATGACAATGCCTATGGCGCCTTAGTCAATATGTACAAAGCAAGCTTAGCCAATAAAGAAAGTGATCCGCGTCAGACCTTTTCCGACTCCGTAAATCTGATGATCAGCAATCATCATCCGAGAAGCATCGTATTGAATTTACAGACATTGGAGCAATTGGATCAAGACAAGGCATTGGCTATTTTCAAAGACAGGTTTGCCATTCCGGCAGATTTCACCTTTATTTTCACAGGAAATATAGATACAAATGATACGGCAGTTAAGCAGGCAATTTTGACTTATTTAGGCGGATTAAAATCCAAAAAGAAAAAAGAAAATTATGTTGATAATCAGATACGGAAACCGCAAGGTATGGTCAACAATCATTTTGCCCGTTCGATGGAAATCAACAAAGCATCTAACTTTATAGTGTATTCCGGTGCCATGCCATTTAATATGCAAAACTCAGTAACGATGACAGCTATTGGCAGTATTCTAAATATTCGTTATCTTGAAAGCATCCGTGAAAAAGAAGGTGGTTCTTATGGCGTAGGCGTGCGCGGTTCCTTGGGAAATATTCCCGTTGAAGAAGCCGTTTTGATGATGCAGTTTGATACTGATCCCGAAAAGCAAGCTCATCTGATGAGCATCATTCACAAAGAGGTAGAAGAGATTGTCGCCAATGGTCCGCGAACAGATGATTTGCAGAAGGTCAAAGAAAACATGCTGAAGAAACACAAAGAAGATATAAGAGAAAACAATTGGTGGTCAAGTGCCATCGCAAGATATTATCAGGATAATCTGAATTATATCATTGATTATACCGATGCCGTAAACAATCTTACTGCCGCTGATATTCAGACGATGTTAAAAGCATTGGTTGAGCAAGGAAATGTCTTGGAAGTAGTGATGATGCCGGCGGAATAGTCAGCCGGCAATATCATTAAAAATAAAAAATAAAATAACAAAAATTTGGTTTATACCTGATTGTTTTTGTTATTTTGCACCGCGATTATGCGAAAAATAATACAAACGCTATTTTTATGTCTAAAAACCTTGTTATTGTAGAGTCTCCTGCAAAAGCCAAAACTATAGAAAAATTTCTCGGACCCGACTTCAAAGTCATGTCGAGTTTCGGGCACATCCGCGACTTGGCAGAAAAAGGCATCGGCATTGATTTCGAAAATCAATATAAGCCCATTTATGTGGTATCATCCGACAAGAAGAAAGTCGTTACTGAATTAAAGAAAGCCGTCAAAGAAGTTGATACCGTGTGGTTGGCGTCTGATGAAGACCGCGAAGGAGAAGCCATTGCCTGGCATCTGTTTG
Organism: uncultured Paludibacter sp.; assembly: GCA_964582935.1. Classification (GTDB taxonomy): domain Bacteria; phylum Bacteroidota; class Bacteroidia; order Bacteroidales; family Paludibacteraceae; genus Paludibacter. The sequence goes on along the minus strand of CAZOUH010000009.1, from coordinate 4,376 downwards.
AAGAGCTGAAACTGAAAAAAGATAAAACCAAAAGAATCGTTTTCCACGAGATTACGAAAGATGCCATATTGAAAGCCATTGAGAATCCGCGTGACATCGATGCTAATTTGGTAGATGCCCAGCAAGCCCGCAGGGTACTCGATCGGATTGTCGGGTTTGAATTGTCGCCGGTATTGTGGAGAAAGATAAAACCTTCCCTGTCTGCCGGACGTGTGCAGTCTGTAGCTGTTCGCTTGATAGTAGAACGTGAGCGGGAAATCAATCAATTTGCAGCAGAATCATCTTTTAGGGTACAAGCTGTTTTCCAAACTACCGATATTCATGGTAAGCCTTGCTTATTGAAAGCCGAACTGCAACATCGTTTTGATACCAAAGAAGAGGCATTGCAATTTTTAGAAAAAAGTAAAGATGCATCATTTAATATCAAGGACATCGTCACCAAGCCGGCAAAGAAATCTCCCGCACCGCCGTTTACCACTTCTACCTTGCAGCAAGAGGCTTCTCGTAAATTAGGGTTTTCGGTTTCACAAACCATGCGTGTTGCTCAAGCTTTGTACGAAGCCGGGAAAATCACCTATATGAGAACCGACTCCGTCAATTTATCGTCTTTGGCGATTAACACATCCAAAGCCGAAATTACAGCGATGGCAGGTGAAAAGTACGTGAAAATCAGAAAGTTTACGACCAAGTCAAAAGGTGCACAAGAAGCGCACGAAGCCATTCGTCCGACCTTTATGAATGCACATGCGATAGAGGGTACAGCGCAGGAAAAAAAGTTATATGACTTAATCTGGAAGCGTACCATTGCGTCGCAGATGGCTGATGCTGAATTAGAACGAACCTCTATTTATATAGATGGAGCACCCGGTAGTTATCAATTTATCGCCACAGGCGAAGTGATTAAATTTGACGGTTTCTTGAAAGTCTATTTGGAATCAACTGAAGATGAAGATGAAGAGGCTACGGATATCTTGCCCGTTGTATCAAAGAGTCAATCGCTTAATTTAGATGAGTTGGTGGCACAACAGCGTTTTACACAAAAGCCGCCACGATACAGTGAAGCGTCTTTGGTACGTAAATTAGAAGAATTGGGTATCGGTCGTCCTTCAACTTATGCACCGACCATCACGACCATCCAAAGCAGGAATTATGTAGAAAAAGGGAATCGTCCCGGCGAGAAAAGAGCGTATGTATTGCTTCAACTGAAAGGAGAAAAAATAACCGATCAGAAAAAAACAGAAACTGCCGGCGCCGAAAAAGCCAAGTTATTCCCTACAGATATCGGCATGGTGGTCAATGACTTCTTGGTAGAGCATTTTCCGGATATCTTGAATTATAATTTTACGGCACAGATTGAAAAGGAATTTGACACCATTGCTGATGGAAAAGCCGATTGGGTGGAGTCTATTGATAGATTTTACAAAGAATTTCATCCTGTAGTGGAAGATACCTTGCAGCATTCTGAACGGCAATCCGGAGAAAGAGTGTTGGGTACAGATCCCAAGACAGGGCGTCAGGTATCTGTTAAAGTAGGGCGTTTCGGACCGGTTGCACAAATTGGCACAGCCGATGAAGAAGAAAAACCTGTTTTTGCATCCTTGCGAAAAGAGCAATCCATTGAGACAATCAGCTTGGAAGAAACGCTCGAATTATTTAAGTTACCGCGCACCATAGGTGAGTTTGAAGGCAAAGAGATGATTGTTGCCATTGGGCGCTTCGGACCTTATGTGCGGCACGATGGCAGTTTCTATTCCTTGCAAAAAGAAGATGACCCCATGAGCATTGTCGAAGCAAGAGGTATTGAACTCATTACATTGAAACGTGAAGCAGATAAAAATAAATTGATTGCTGTATTAGGTGAACAAGAGGAATATAAAGTCCAAAATGGAAGGTACGGACCGTATTTTACTTTTGAAAAAAAGAACTATAAAATACCCAAAAGTATCGACCCCAAAACACTGACAGCAGAGCAATGCAAGGAATTGGTTGAGAAGCAGAGGAAAGGGACGACGAAAGCGAAAAGAAAGTAAACAAGTTAGAAAGTTAGAAAGTTAGAAAGTTAGAAAGTAGAAAGTTACTTTATAAACTTTACAAACTTTACAAACTTTATAAACTTTATAAACTTTATAAACTCAAACACACAATTCAACATGAAAAAAATACTCTTCATCATTGCATTATTTTCAGGTATGCTGACTGTTCAATCGCAGTCGGATTTCGCCTTAAAGGGTAATGTACCATCGCTTGTGTATGCATTGCCCAAAACGGGTCTTTGCTTTGAGATTGAAGTCGAGACTGTTACTGAAAAGCCCGGTGTTTTTTATCTTTATTCCCAAAGATATCTTGCTACCGATCAGGTGATCATGGAAGAAAAGATCGGCTGTAGGGTTACAGATATCAAAATGAAAACTGTGACTGCGCCGGATACGAACCGCCAATATGCCATCGAATATCTTCCGAAATCTCCTGCTGTCTTCGGGGTGGTGGTCAATGAGCAAGGTATTTTGTGTGGTGTCAATGTTCCCGCTGTTTCTGTCAAGAACTGCGAGACAAAAGCCAAGATCCTTACAAAAAATGCGAAACAACTTTCAACTCAGGATTTATTGCCGCTTACGCAGGACTATATGATGGCCGGCTCTACGGCAAAAATGGCAGAAGGGGCAGCCAAACAGATTTATACCATTCGTGAAAGTCGTTTGAACCTGCTGACCGGTGAAGTGGATCACATGCCCGATGGGGAAGCCATGAGAATCATGCTTCAAGAATTGACTGCCAAAGAGAAAAAGCTGACCGAACTCTTTATCGGATCCGTACAGAAAGAAATTCATACATATACTTTAACTCTCTTTCCGGAAGATATGATGTCAGACGAGGTGCTCTTCAGATTATCGGCAAAAAGAGGTATAGTTGCCAAAGAAGATTTAAGTGGCGAACCTTATTTCATAAGCGTCATTCCTGAAAAAATAAAGAGAGATGCAGAAGAAACGAAAACCAAATCAGAAAAAATCGGACTCTACACCATCTTGCCGGCTGCAACACATATTACCATTGGTGATGGTGTACATACTCTTTTTCAAGGTGAGATAGCCATGCCACAGTTTGGTGAACTCGTTCCGCTGCCGGAATCCTTGGTGCATACGCCTAAAATTAAAATCAGCATCGATCCTCAAACCGGCAGATTACTCAAGATTGAAAAGTAAATTGAGAAGCTACCCGTATTTTATCAATGGCTCCTTTTGTGGCTTTTAGCGTTTAGTCGTTTATTAAACATTAAACCTAAAGTGCATGATATCACCATCCTGCACGATATATTCTTTGCCTTCTACACTCATTTTACCGGCTTCCTTGCAGGCAGCTTCTGAACCGAGTGCAATAAAATCATCATACTTGATGACTTCTGCCCGTATAAATCCTTTCTCAAAATCGGAATGAATGACACCGGCGCATTGGGGTGCTTTCCAACCGCGTTGGAAAGTCCAAGCCCTGACTTCCTGCACACCGGCAGTGAGGAAAGTTTGCAAATCCAATAACTGATAAGCTGATTTTATCAATCGCGACACACCGGATTCGGTCAGACCGACCTCCTCTAAAAACATTTGTCGTTCTTCATAAGTGTCCAACTCAGCAATTTCGGCTTCCGTAGCAGCCGCCACAATCAGTATCTCCGCATTTTCATCTTTCACAGCTTCACGCACTGCATCCACATAAGCATTTCCATGTACCGCTGAAGCTTCATCCACATTGCAAATATACATCACGGGTTTGTCGGTGAGCAAAAATAAATCTTTCACATAGGGCTTTTCCGTCTTATCCAATTGTAAGCTGCGCGCTGATTTGCCTTGCTCCAACACTTCCTTGTAACGTAACAGGATGTCATAGACTATCTTGGCATTTTTATCACCCCCGGTAAGCGCTTGGTTGCGTACCTTACCGATGCGATTCTCTATGGTTTCCAAATCTTTGATCTGAAGTTCGGCATCAATGATTTCCTTGTCCCTGACCGGATTTACACTGCCATCCACATGGGTGATATTCTCATCATCAAAACAACGCAAAATATGTAAAATGGCATCTGTCTCCCGAATATTAGCCAGAAACTTATTACCTAAACCTTCGCCTTGACTTGCGCCTTTCACTAAGCCGGCGATATCAACAATTTCAACGGTAGTCGGCAGAATACGTTGCGGTTTTACCAATTCAGCCAATTTATTCAGTCGTTCATCAGGTACTGTAATCACACCCACATTGGGTTCGATGGTGCAAAAAGGAAAATTGGCTGCTTGCGCCTTTGCATTCGACAGACAATTGAAAAGAGTCGATTTACCCACATTTGGAAGTCCGACTATGCCACATTGTAAAGCCATTTGTATTGAATT
>CAZOUH010000008.1:0-19366 GCA_964582935.1 uncultured Paludibacter sp. | reverse complement strand
CTTTGCAGATGGTTCGACAAAAATAATAAAAAAAATGAAAAGGAGGGAACAATTGAGGATTTTTGGTGTTCAAGAAGTTGGACCACCCATAACCCCTCCAAAGGAGGGGAATTAGAGTGTGCGAAGAATAATCATTTGCACGAAAAAGTCCCCTTTAGGGGATTTAGGGGTTATCCCTGATTCAACCCCCAACCCCCTAAAGGGGGCTATGGAGAGCGTACAAAAGTTAAACATTTGCACAAACGAAAGTCCCCTTTATAGGGAATTTAGGGATGAAAAATAGAAAGTAAATCACTTTACAAACTTTCAAACTTTACAAACTTTACAAACTTCAATCATGTCCCAACAACCATTAAACAAATACAGTCGTCATGTGACGCAAGACCCATCTCAGCCTGCGGCTCAGGCGATGTTACATGCTATCGGGTTGACCGATGAAGATTTAAAAAAGCCGCAAGTTGGTATCGTAAGTTCGGGGTGGGACGGTAATCCCTGCAACATGCACCTGAATCAGTTTGCCGACAGGGTGAAATTTCATGTCAATCAATCAGGATTGGTGGGTTTGAATTTTTTTACGATTGGCGTCAGTGATGGCATTTCGATGGGTACCTCGGGCATGCGCTATTCACTTGTATCCCGTGAAGTAATCGCCGATTCCATCGAAACCAATGCAGGTGCCGAATGGTATGATGCTTTGATTGCTTTGGTGGGATGTGATAAAAACATGCCGGGAGCAGCCATTGGCTTATTGCGTTTAAACCGTCCCGCTTTGATAATTTATGGAGGCACCATAGATGCCGGTGAGTACGAAGGCGAAAAGTTGGATGTGGTTTCAGCTTTTGAGGCATTGGGACAGAAAATCGCCGGTGCTATTTCCGAAGAAAAATACCAGCAAATCATAGAACATGCTTGTCCGGGCGAAGGTGCTTGCGGCGGCATGTACACTGCCAATACCATGGCGGCGGCTTTAGAAGCCTTGGGGATGAGCCTGCCTTACACTTCTTCCAATCCTGCCAACAGCAAAGAAAAGCGGGCTGAGATGGCACAAGCAGCGGCTGCTATCAAAGTGTTGTTAGAAAAAGACATCAAGCCCAAAGACATCATGACTAAAAAGGCTTTTGAAAATGCCATTCGTTTGGTGATAGTGGTCGGCGGTTCTACCAATGCTGTCATGCATTTGATTGCTATGGCAAAAGCTGCGGATGTTGATATCAGTTTGGATGATTTTATACGTTTAGGAAAGATTACGCCTATGTTAGCAGATTTCCGCCCCAGCGGGAAGTATGTGATGGAAGATTTACAAGCAGAAGGCGGAATCCCTGCGGTGTTGAAATATATGCTTGAAAATGACATGCTGCATGGCGATTGCTTGACAGTTACAGGAAAAACCATAGCTGAAAATTTAGCTGAACTGCCCGGTTTGAAAGCAGGACAAGCAATCATTCAACCCATCGATAAGCCTATTAAAAAGGACAGCCATATCCGCATCCTTTTTGGGAATTTATCTCCCGAAGGGGCAGTTGCCAAAATAACCGGTAAAGAAGGTGAGTTCTTCGAAGGACCGGCAAAGGTGTTCGACAGCGAACAAGCTGCTATTGATGCTATGCTGAATCGTGAAATCGAAAAGGGAGACGTGGTTATCATTCGATATGTAGGTCCCAAGGGCGGTCCCGGTATGCCTGAAATGCTCAAGCCGACTTCAACCTTAATGGGCGCAGGCTTAGGGAAAGAAGTTGCATTGATAACAGATGGCAGATTTTCCGGCGGTTCACATGGCTTTGTGGTGGGGCACGTGACCCCTGAAGCACAGGTGGGCGGCAATATCGCTTTGGTGGAGGATGGTGACATCATTCGCATTGATGCCGTTCAGAATACCATGGATATTTTGATATCAGATGAAGAGTTGCAAACCCGTCATAAAAAATGGCTTGCTCCCCCTCTGAAAGCAAGCCGCGGTGTATTGTATAAATATGCCAAAACTGTTTCCTCCGCATCAGAAGGATGCGTAACGGATGAGTGTTGAGAGGATGAATCACTCCAATTTAATTATTTTCTTTACGTTTTGCAAATCACTATCGGTTGTGATTTTTAATAAATAAGAACCTGGTGCCGTTGGCTTGTCGAGTTTAACAGTTACTTGATTATCTATGGGTTGTTTTGTGAAAAGTGTTTGTCCCTGCATATCCATTAATTCCAATGATTGAATAAAACCGTAATCTGAACAATCGATAATGAAAAACGTTTTAAACGGGTTCGGATATATTGCTATCGATGGATGAGAGACAAGATGATTGGTCCCAGAGAATAAATCCCACATATCAGGAAGTGATTTAATATAAGTTGTAGATAAGTCGGTCTTGTAAATTCTTAGCTCATCGATGGTACCCGCGAAATTGTATCTCGTTTCCTGCTCATCTTTGCGTGCAATTGTGATACTTTTAGAACTTGTTCCTATGGAACCGTTCAATGGCTTATAGGAAACTAAATTACCATTCCTATATAACTCTAAGGAGTAGCCGGTATAGATTCCAGTGTAGTGTATGAACACCCCGGTTTGCAAGGGCATATCATCATCCACATCAATTATTTGTTCGGATGTTTTCAATGTCCATCGCATTTTCTTTTCTGGGGTAATGGACATCTTATAACGTTCTTCATAACTACCGTGAGAAATAACATATTGTTCATATCCCGGAAATTGATCTGGTTTAACCCAAAACGATAAGGCAATTTGACTAGTAAAGTTTAAGTCATTATGATTTGGAATTTTGATATGTTGATTGCTTGAAGAAAAAGCATAGGCGTGATTAAGATTACCTCTTGAGTCTTTGGTGCTATAGGCATTGTATAAGATGGCATGAAAATTATCACGGGCGTAATTTCTTGTATTTCCATTGAAAGGATAATATGCAATGATGTTTTCGGGCAGCACTTTTAAATTTTTATCTTTCACTAACACCTGCCGAGAGACTGTTGTATCTCCTAAATGGTTACTGATTTTTAAGTTAAGGGTGTAGATTCCTGGTATTCCCGGTAATAACCATTTTGGAGAAAGACTCTCAATGTTTTCTAAACTTCCCCCATCAACTATCCAATGAAAATCAGCCATTGCCGGCGTAATGTCTGCTTGAAGGTTTATGATGTCATGCCCGGAATAAGGGTTTGAACCGGATAGCACCAAATCATTGACCTTTGGAGGTACCTCACCTTCGGGCACTACTTTGATCGTAATAGTAGGGCTTGAAATTATTGTTTCTGCATCAGTGACCTCACATCTTATATTGTAGAATCCGCTTGTAATAGGTGCAACCCATTCAAAAGAAGGCTTATTTGTTTCTTGTAAACAAATCTCATCCTGATACCATTTGTACAAGATGTCTCTGGTTGGGTTTTCAATCAAACAATGGAAAAATACCGCTCCGTTAAATTCCACAAGCTTTGTATTGGAAGTAAATGCTTTGATACGGAGTATATTGGTGTAATCGTAAGCATAATGATAGTCAATCACCTCTTTTTCAGATGTTTCATACAGACGACCGTTTTGCTGCAAAATTTTAGATGAAGGTATGATGGCTAAGATTTTGGAGTTTCGAGCATTGATATTGAAATTAATGAGTCCTGAAACTTCAGTTTTTATCAAGGTTTCATCTATAGCATCGTAAATATTATAAACTCCTTCGGGTAATTTCAATTCAATAGTTTGAGTCGTAGTCTCCGGATTATAATATAAATAAGTCGGAAAAATATTATCAGCTCTAAAATCAGTTTTGTTTAAATCTATTTGCAAGATACTCTCAATATTGGTTGTCTCAATGATAGAAGCTAAATATCCGACACTTGACCCACTGTAGAGGGATAAATTGGTAGAAGCCCATCCCCCTTTTACAGCATCACCGGTCGCATAAGGAGATTTACCTTCCGCAAACTCTTTCATGGATTCATAGGGAATGGAAAAGTCAGGGTTGTATTGTTTTGCCCAATTGATACCGGATGGATGCATATGTTCGACAGGAAGAGCGTTGGGATAAAACAAACGGCTGGCATTTGTCAGATTCAATATCCATTTTCCTATGGCGTTAGCATAACGTTTATCATATTTTACAACAGGCGCTAAAGCAGCTGCATGTTGAAATCCATTCATGATAAATGCATAATCATTGCCGACATCGTTAGCTTCTCCAATTAATCCGGAAACATCATATCCATTCCAATTTCCTATAATTGTCCCCCATCTACGAAGTGTACCTATGCCGGAAGAAAAAACCCAGTTCAACATTTTATCAATATCATAATTAGTGCCTTCAACCGCATTCATGCGAGCAGCAGTAATAATCCCGTAAGGTAATTGTATTTCATAGGAAGGATTAGTTTGCCAATCTTGTAGAAAATCAAGGGCAAGTTCCGCTCCTTGTAAGTATTTTATTTCTTTTGTTTCAATGTAAGCTTGATAAAGTAACCAAGCAATAGAACCGGCTGATTCGGGTTCGGGAACACTGCTTGTGTTAGCTAATCCGGTTGTCAAATTAAAAGCACGATAATTCATAAAAGGTGCTGTCCACGGGTATAGTTTAGCGTCAAGTTTAAACAACACTTCAAGCTGTCGGTCAGCAATGGAAACAAATTGCTCTTTGAAATCTGTATCTGCATCAGGATACAGGGCATATAATTGATAAAAAAATACATTAGGCATGATTTCATACCACCAGTCATGCCCGGTGGTGCTGCTGTATCCGTTTAAGTAGATATGCTGTTCATTTTTTGAATTATAGAAATCTTTGATTTTACTGACCCAGTTTAGGCCTAAGTGGTTTGTTTTATCAACGCCAACAAGCGATGCTCCCACTATGGCAGGAATGATATTAATTGCCTCTGCTACTTTTCCATGATTTTTTTGTCCAACATACGTATCCATTCGAATGTGTTGCACAGCTTTGTAATTAATTCCTTCAGCAGTATTGATATTGGTTAGAGGAAGATTTGTACCTGTTTTAGAAGAATTGAAAATATAATTGTCATAATTCAACGCCACTTGTTTCCAATCGCGGATTAGGAAAGGTGTGGGTTTGTCAGGCATTAAATTAATACGCGGTATTTCAATTTGTTGTGCAATAGCAGTAATTTCACAACATAAAATCGCATATAATAATAGTAGCTTTTTAAAAGTCATAAAGATGTTGTTTTAAAAAAACTAAAATATAATTGGGGTTTGGTCATACACTAAACCCCAATTATTCATAAACAATTACCAATCAATTGTAAACACTTGCTTATTTTTCGTCATTGTATAGTTTGGCAACCTGTCCGTCGGTCAAAGCTATATTGTACATTTTGAATTCATCCATAGCTCCATAAAATCCGTCCCAAGCTTCGGGTGTTCTACCCCAATCCCAGTCCCATTCTGCGTCTGCTTCAGCATAAGTTGTACAAGCACCAATCAGCAAAGGTAATGTTTTCTCATACTCCCAGGCTCCGGTTCCTTTCAGTCCTTCTTTTGAAGTATTATCCCATTCTTTTGTAAGTGCTCCGTTTACATAGAATACTAATTTTTTACTATTCAAATCTAAAGTCACCACCAAATGAGTCCATTCTTCGTTGGGTGCTGAAAAGTCGGCTTCATTATCAGCATCCACCCATCCGTCTTCATTGGTATGTACGGTAAAGAATGGTTTGTTTTGTTCTTGTAGCTGGAATTTCCAAGAGTTCCAATAGTTATATGAGATGATGTAGTTACCCGGTCTTGTCAAATCCGGTTTAACCCAAACGGCAATAGAAAGTTGACTGCCTTTCAAATCACTGGCTGCGTAATCATCAATTTGCAAATGAGATCCTTTCTCAAAATGTATGGCTTTGCCTACTTTTCCTTCAACAAAAGTCGGTAAAGCTGTTTCTGTACCAAAAATTTCAGCCGGTCCTTTTTTGAGCACAGCTGTCCATGCTTTCCCGTCAGCAGTCAGGGATGTGCCCGTTCCTTCATCAAAGCTTAATCCCATGATGAGGGCTGTTTCCGGAATTGCTCCATAAGCAGCAGCTAAAAAGACAGCACGAGCAGCTTCAAGTTGTACTACCAAGTTGTCCACTTGAGATTGCTTAATCTTACTGTCTTTTAATGCAGTCTTAGCAGTACCTAAAGTAGCGTTAAAGGCGTCAATGGCAGATTGCGGGTAATCAACGGTTGTAGCGTCATCTAATAAAGCTTGACAAGCATCTATTAGTTCAGTCAGTGCTGTTGTGTCAGCAGTTTCACCTTCATCAGGTTCACAACCAATAAAGACAGTTGCAAACATAAAGATGATAACACTTGTAAAAAATGTAAGTTTCAAATGATTTTTTTTCATGATTTCTAAAATTAAATTGTTGATGATTTTTTTTAATTGTTTGATATTATTGAAGTGCCTGATTGGTGTCTAATTCTGTTTGTGGTACAGGGAAGTAAAAGCGAGGTTCAGTCCAATGAAAATCAGTGCCTAAAGCTGTTTCTGCAGTTTCTTTTCCCCATCGCATCAAATCAAAAAAACGATGAAATTCAAAACCTAATTCTTTCCTTCTCTCCTTGCGAATAACCTCACGTAAGTCAGTCTGAGTGCTTGCCGTTGTTAAAGCCAATCCCGCACGCAGCCTGATTTTGTTTACTTCTTTAGCTGCGTTAGTTATAGCATCTGTACCTCCGATTTCATTGATAGCTTCTGCCTTCATCAGCAGCACATCTGCGTACCGAATGGCGTGGTATGGAATGGTTGATTGACTTTTTGCCAATTCGGGGACCATATCTTCATTGTATTTTTTGACGAGATATCCTGTTGCTTCGGACCAAGAGGCTGAAAAAGTTTTGTTGTTAAACCAAGGTTTTCCCTCACGTCCTATTGAAGTATCTAAGCGAGGATCATCCATATTGTCAGTTGTTTGTTCGGTAAAAGCATCAACATAACTTTGAGTAGGAGCATTGAAATAGTATCCTCCCTCAATCGAAGGAGCAAACCAAACATTAAGATGATTGCCGAGAGAAACTTCCGTATTATTGACGTAACGTAAGCTGAAAATTATTTCCACGCTATCTTCAGCTCCGGACTTAAACAGATCTGCGTAATTATCTAATAATTCATATTGATTTAAACCCTCAAGTGACTGAATATTCGTGAGACATTCAGCATATTTTTTCTGATAGAGTTGAGCTTTTGCTAATAAGGCATACGCGGCGCCTTTGGTTGTACGCCCCTTCTCTAACGGATATGCTTCGGGCAAAACTGCAACAGCATCTGTCAGATCTTGTTCTATTTGAGTGTAAATTTTGTTTTCATCACTCAAAGCCACATAAATTGTTGCAGTTTTGTTTTGTGGTTTGAGTTTAAGCGGCACTTTACCGAATATATTCACCAAATTAAAATAGCTGTACGCCCGTAAAAATTTAGCTTCTCCAATTAAGCGATTTTTGAGTGCATCGTCCATTTGGATGTTGGGAATATTTGCTATTGCATTGTTGGCTCGTGAGATAGTCTCATAGCTTGATAGCCAAAATGTATTTAAAATTCCGTTATCCGACTTTGCTGAAAAGTCATTGATAGCGTTAATGTCTGCCTGATCACCGGCATTACCGCCCTTTACAGCATCGTCAGATGCTACATCACCGAAAATCCACAATGTGTTTCCATACAATGAATTGTAAATGGCATTTACGGACATAGTCGCATTTTCAGCAGAAACATACAGGCTTTCGGAAGTATATTCTCCCCGCAGATTAGTCGTAAGAAAATCTTCGCACGACAGCATCGAAAAAAATACTGTTAGAATGATTGTTATTTTGAATATTGATTTCATAATTCATCTGTTTTTTAGAAGGTTAAGTTAATGCCAAATGTAAAAGTCATGGCTACCGGATAGGTGCCCCAATCAATGCCGTTAGCTAAATCACCTTCAGCTGCTGAATTGGTGCTGACTGTCATTTCAGGATCTAATCCGGAATATGCTGTAAGTGTGAATAAGTTAGTCCCTGCCAAATAACAGCGTAGGGTCCCAATCCCATACTTTTTTGTATGAGGAATGGTATAGCCCACCTGTAAATTTTTCAAACGATAGTAAGATCCATTCTCTAAGAAACGAGATGAAGCTCTTACATTATTCGACTTGCCTGACCAAGAAGCCCTTGGCTGCGTATTGGACGTGCCTTCTCCTCTCCAGTGCTCTTTGTAATATCTTTCTGTTATATTAAATCCTCTGTAAAAACCTTCTATGTCATAATTAACCTGCGAAAATATTTTCTGACCAAATGCTCCTTGGAAAAACATAGAAAGATCAAAGTTCTTGTAATTTCCTGCCAGGTTTAAGCCTGTAGTGAATGAAGGAATTGCACTTCCCATGTAAGTGCGGTCTTTTGCATCAATCACATTGTCCTCATTCTGATTGACGTATTTCACATCACCCGGCTTGACATTATTTCCCTGATAGGCTGAAGTTAGTACTTCTAATTCATTTTGAAAGATGCCTTCCATTTCATACAAGAAAAATGAGCCTATTGGATATCCTTCAGCTGTACGAGTGGCATTCACGCCTGTATCCACGCGACCGGCAAAATAAGGGAAATCGAGTTTCAGTACTTTGTTATGCAAAAACCCGCCATTCAATGCGATATTAAATCCTCCCTTATCATAGTTTTTACGATAAAACAACTCTAAATCAATTCCTGTATTAAGAACATTTCCTGTACTGTTGATTTGAAAGGGTGAAGCTTTTCCGATAGAAGGAGGTAAGGATGCAGGTAAAAGCATATCATTAGTAATTTTATAATAATAGTCGAGGGTTACCCCTAAAGAACCTTTCATAAACTCTAAATCGACACCTGCATTAAACTGATTGCTGGTTTCCCATTTCAAATCGAAATTTCCAAGTTGCGTGAGAGCATAACCGTTATAGCTATTCCCACCGAAAGTATAATAAAAATTATAACCATACCGATCGGTATAAGCATATAAAGGAATATTCTGATTGCCGATTGATCCGTAACCAAGCCTGATTTTCAGTTTATGTATGTTTTGAATATCCTGCATAAAATCTTCAGACTCCATATTCCATCCGCCTGAAATGGAAAAGAACGTACCCCATTTATTGCCGGCACTAAAACGAGATGAACCATCGCGGCGCAAAATACCGGACAAATAGTACTTCTGATGATAATTATAGTTGACGTTGCCAAAAAAAGACACTAAGGTAGATTCCCAAACGGATTGGTTGATGTTTGTCTTGCTGGAACCCAATCCGAGAAAGATGAAATTAGGGTCAGTGTTCAAAAACTCACTTTCAGATCCATACAAGCCGCTGCCAGAATTTTTGATGGCTTCTGCACCCAGCATGGAGTTTATATTATGACTGTCGTCAATTGTGATTTGATGGTTTAAGGTGCTGTTAATACTCCAGTTAAAATTTTCTACCATCGATTCAGATAAACTGTTGGTAGCATTAATACGGTTTGTGGAACCCCATGTCTTGTTGTATTCATGAGAAGATGTATTATTGTAATCAATTCCGGCTGTAGTTTTGAATGAGATATCTGCAGGAAGCGAAATCAGCATATTACCGGTAAGCAACAAGGTTTTTGTTTTTTTTGTTCTGTCGGTATTTTTTGTCAGACCCACAGGATTATAACCATCACCAAAAAAAGAATTGTAAACCGCATTCCCATAATATTCTGATGGCAAATCTACAAATTCGCCTGAGTCATCGTAAACAGGAATAGCCGGATTACGGAATAAGGCATAACGCACCACACTTCCCCCTTCACCGGCATAACCATCACCTGATGAGGATACTAACCGATTATTCGACATACCACCACTTATATTCAAGCCTACTTTCAACCATTTTTTAACTTGAGAGTTGACGTTGGAACGTAGATTAGTACGTGAGAAATAGGTGCCTTTGATAATACCCTCCTGGTTGTAAAACGTTCCTGCAATCATATATTGGGTTTTCTCATTACCACCACTCATTGAAATTTCATGTGATTGAAATGGAGCAATTCGAAAGATTTCCTCCAAGTGATTTACATTTGGAAAATCCTTTACCCATTCTCCTGTAATCAAATTGCGTTGTACAATAGAACTTAGATTATCAGCTGCGGCTGCTTCATTATACATACTGATATATTGTTCAGTAGTAGCCATTTTAGTTAAGTGCCCGTGATGTTGAAAGCCCAACTGTGTGTTGTAGTTAATTTTTGCATCGCCCGCTATACCACTTTTTGTAGTTATCAACACCACCCCATTCGTAGCACGCGATCCATAAATTGCTGCTGAAGAAGCATCTTTTAGTACCGACATACTTTCAATTTCGTTTGGAGAAATATTATTCAAAGCTCCTTCTACGGGTATTCCGTCAACGATATAAAGTGGATCATTGCTCAGGCTTATAGAGTTTACACCACGAATCCTGACAGAAATGGGCGCTCCGGGCGCACCTGTCTGTGCGGCAACATTGACTCCGGCAACACGCCCTTGTAAAGCCTGCTGTGTAGTGGCTACCGGAATTTTGCTGATGTCCTTGCTCTCAACCTTGCTGATTGCCCCTAACACATCTCGTTTCTTCTGCACTGTGTATCCAACTACCACCACTTCTTCAATGATTTGAGCATCCGTCTCTAATGCTATATCCAAAAAATCCTCATTAGTTATAACAAGTGTTTGTGGTTTATAACCGATATAAGAAATCCGCAAACTTCCATTAAATGGAATCTCTATTGTAAAATCTCCATCAATTCCGGTTATAGTACCAGCTTGTGTATCTTCTACCAAAATATTCACTCCAATCAGTGCTTCACCCGTTGACGCATCTTTTACTACTCCTTTTACAGGCATGAGGTTTTGTGCTCCGTTTATTAAAGTGATACAAGTTAATAGGAATAAAAAAATTATTTTTTTCATTTTTTAGTATTTAAGTTTTTATTGATAAGCAATTATATTACCGCCTGCGATTAGCTGATTGTTCTTATGTTTAATCTGTGTGTCAACAGGTAATTCAACAAGTACACAGGCTTGATTTGCAGGCAGATTAATATGAGAGGGTTTGTCAGTCCCTCTTGCAATATATGTCTTTGTTACAATATCAAATACATCTACCTTTCCTTCAGGATAATATAATATTTCTTTTGATTTCGGATATGGATTATAGTACAAATAGACAGGATATGGCTTTTGAGCATAGAAATCAGTTGTATTACAGTTGATACGTAAAATCATAGGCACATTGGTGGTGTCTATCATAGCCCCGAAAATTCCTATAGGAGATGTACTGTACAGACTGAACATGCTTTCTTTTGGGTTGTTTGGATTCCAATTAGGACCGTCGCCTAAAGCTACCGGATGCACACTTTCAAGTTCCGGTTTATGATACATATCCTCATATCTTAGTCCTTCATAGGCAACTATGGAATTGGTGAGATTTTTCATTTCGGGAAGCCACTGGTTGCTATCTTCTATTTCATCCGGGAAAAACAAACGACAAGCATTAACGTTGTTCAACATCCATTTCCCAATGGCTGAAGCAAATTGAGGTTCATATTTTACTAAGGGAACCAAAGGCCATGCTGTTTTAATGCTATTCATTAAAAATGCATATCCGCCTCCATCAGTTATACTCCCTTGCAATCCACTCACATCATAATCACCCCATTTGTCTACAATAATGCCCCATCCAGTCCGTCCAGTAGGACTCGTACAGCCTTCGAATACCCAGTTAATCATTTTTTCAATGTCAAAATTTGTTTGCTCTTCTGCATTTAATCTTGCAGCGGTGTAAATACCCAAGGGTAATAGAACTTCATAAAATCGACTTTCTTCCTGGTTTTCTAAAGCTTCAATGGCTGATTGGGCATGCTTGAGGTAGCGTTTGTCTTTGTATTTCTGATAGGCAGCATACAAGACATACGCATGCCCGCCTGCCGCATCTTGTTGTAAAGGAATGTGGTTAGTCATGCCTTTCATTTGACTGTAATCGAAGTATGAATAATCATAATTTCCGTTAAGTACTGAATCTGCTTTTACAAATTGCTCCGCAATACTCAATTGGATATAATCTGAGTTTTCAACCTGAGGGAAAACATCACAAACTGCATAAAACAGTACATTGGGAAATACGTCATACCACCAGTCTCGGCCATAACCACCACCCAACAAAGCAACATCCGGATTCGTATTGTTCATGATGATATTCCAACCGTTTTCTGTGTTGAAATAATTTTGAATCATTTTTACATAATTATAACCGTTTTGGTTAGTCTTGTCAATACCTACCAAGCCTGCTCCTAAAATAGCAGTTAGGGAATTTAGACTTTCGTGAAATTCTCCATTATTGTTATTTGGTCCTTGGCGACAATCATGGATAGCGGTATAGAGTCCAAACGTAATTTGTGGCAGGTTGCGTTGGCTGTTATCAAGCCATATCATGCTGCCGGCAGGCAAGTCGGGATTGAAATCAAACACATAATCATCGTAATCTTTCGCCCTTTGTTTCCAGTCTATAATTTTATATGGTGTTGGAAATTCCGGCATTTGCCGGATGCGTGGAATTGTTGTTTGAGTAATCGCCGTACCAAAATCAACATTCTTATTACAAGAAAAGAAAACTGAAATGCTTATAACAAGAGATAAGATGTATTTTAATTGTTGCATGCTTAGTATATTTATGTGTTTTTTAGATTGGCTCTAAGAGTCTGATGCTTTTACTGTATGTTTTGTGTCAATTTCTTTAATGATGTGCTGCGCTAAGGGCAAAGACAACAACTGAATTGTTCCAACCACGATGAGCGCATATTTCAAGGCAAATTCTTCTGAAATGAAGTATACAAATGCGATAAACAACAACATCCCAAAGGCACGACCAACAAATAAGCCTATTTCATGACTTAAGATGTAAGCATATTCATTGCGATTTTCTATGGCTGAAACAGCATCAATGGTTTTCATCATGGTGGGAAAATACGCAAGATCGTGGATAGGTTGAAAAATTACTTTGCAGAGTACAAATAGGATCACTCCGACAGCTGAAAACATTACGCCGTTTATCAATGTGCCTACAAAGAAAACTAACAAACCAAATCCAAAGATACGCATGCGATGCTTCGGTTTGCTGATCCGCCCCAACACATAGACTAAGATGGCAGTTAATCCTCCTCCAATTCCCTGAATCAACCCCAGCGAACCTTCTTCACCTACCAATCGCATGACTAAAATAGCAGGAGCAGTAACTAAAAAGCCCTGAACCATCCCTTTTAATCCGGCGAGAGCAAGTAGTTTTTGCCATAGTGTATGGAACTTAAAATAGATAAACTTCTTTTGAGTAGGATTGGTGAAACTGCCTCTCGATAATACGATAGTTGCTAAAACTGCAATAATCAACACTATCACTGTAATCATTTTATAACCGGAATTGACATCAACACTGTATCCAAAAATCACTTTTCCGTGAATGCTTGCTAACAAGGCACCTACCATCAAAGGAACAACTATATTCCATAGGGAAAAGAAAAATGATTCAAGACCAAAAAAGTAATTTCTATTCTCGTCATTAGTTGAATTGAGTGTTAACAGATAACGATTTGTCCAGAAAAACCCGGTAGAAGCTCCTAATAAAAATCCGGCTATACCAATTTCAGAGATTCCCAATTTTTGTACGAACATCATTGCCATCAGTGCAATGGCTGAAAGTATAATGCCGAAACTGTACAATATATTAACCTTGACAAACTTGAGTAAACCTCCGTTCAGTATGGATGTACACACAATGCCTATATACATAAACAGTTGAAAAACCGCTACATAAGCCGGACTCCCTGTGTTACGCATGATGTAAGCTCCTACAAAAATCTCGATGATTGGCAGAATAAGCGCGTATAACATGTTAGTTATTAGTAGCGTGCGGATATTGAGAGACTGTGATTTAAAGAAGGCAAATTCGCCTGTAAGTTTCTTGCTCATTATTATTGCTTTAAGGATTTTAATATTGCTGTGATTGAAAACTCTGCACTGCAAATTACTTCATCGCTGGCTCCGTAGAAAAGTTTAATGGTATCACCATCTACATAGTGTCCATTGGTAAACACAACATTTCCAAAAAAACCAGTCTTTTCGTATGTTGCAATCGGTTCCATAATTGGTTCTGTGCTTCTAGCGATCACTTTGGAAGGATCGTTTAAATTGAGCAGTAATGCACCTAAACAATATCTTTGGTTATGGTCTGCACCATGGTAAATTTCTAACCACCCTGCTTCAGTTTTAATAGGTGCTGCTCCCGCTCCAACACGAGCAGAATCCCATGTGCCTTCACGCGTTACAGCTATACATTGATGATTTCCCCAGTGTATTCTATCAGGAGATTGAGCTATCCAAATATAATTACCTCCTAATTCCGGACTGCTTGGACGATGCAGTGCATAGTACATACCATTTATCTTTTCTTCAAATATCGCACAATCCTTATTGTGTGGCGGAAAAATCATTCCTTTACGATCATAGGTTTTGAAATCCTTTGTGATGATTAAACCTACTCCCACAGCTACAGGCGAGACTTCTGTAAATGTAAGGTAGAAACCATCATCCATGGTAGTGACCCGGCAGTCTTCAATGCCGAAAGACTCTAAATATCCCTTTCCGAAAATTGGAGGATATGCAGAATCTTCATGGAATGAAACATCATCATCACTGTAAACTAATCTTAAATAAGATAAGGTTGTTAGATAATTTTGTCCTTTATATTTAATAACACGTGGATCAGAAGCATCTAAGTCCGGATCATCTTTGTCAAAGCTAAGTACTTTTATTTCACCGGCTTCATTATAAATGGGGAAGCTTATTTTTCCTTCTATCTGTTTGGGGCGTTCTGCAACACGTAAAACCAACCAAGTTTTACCATGAAGTTTGAAAACACCGGGGTTGAGCAGGCAGGTGATTTCCATACCTTCAATTGCAGGCTCTAAATCTGCAGGTTTTAAGAGAGGATTTCTGTTTGAACGTTTAGCGATGTCCATAATTTAGTTGATATTAGAATGTGTGGGAGCAAATGTATAGCTTTACAAAATGAATAAAGTATCGTAATTTTACAAAAGGGTATGCTGGGGTTACAATGTCATAAAAATTGGTCTGATTCTGATAATATGCTGTGTTAAACAAGTAATAAATGATTGAAAAACATTATATTTGCGTGTGATAAAATGGTTGAGATTTTAAATTAATGAGTCCCGAATGAAAAAATACATCTCACTTTTTATGCTTTTGAATACTTTCTTGTTAGTTGAAGCAAAGTATTATGATTTGGTCAATATTACTAACAATGATGGATTGTCCAATAGTTCAGTCACAACTATTTTTCAGAATTCATCCGGATTGATGTGGTTTGGAACTTGGGATGGTCTGAATGCTTATAACGGACGTGAATTTAAAATTTATAAACCTGAACCGGGTAATCCCCGAAGTATCTGTAATAACATTATTAGAGATATTATTGAAGAAAATGAAGAAACCCAATGGATAGCTACTGATCTGGGTATAAGCAGGATGAATCTCCAAAGAAAAACTTTTGAATCTTACTTTTCAGACGGAGAAGGTCATACTGTATATAATGAACACGCTTTTCTAATTGCAAAAAATAGTGCCAATCAAGTGTTTGCTGCTGTTTACGAACAGGGCTTGTTTTTGTTTTCAGATAAAGATAAAGAGTTTAAAAACATAGAGGTAGCTGATGGTTTTCGTTTTAAAAAGATGTTTTTTGATTTAGATGATAATCTTTGGGTCTTTACGGAAGACAAAGGGTTTTTTAAAATTGTTTTTAAAAAAAAGGATACAGAACAAACCCTTGTCCATAGTATTGTTGAATTCCAGCATGTTAAGCATATAATTTCAGTTTATTATGACAATGATAATGAAATATGGATACAAACTGATGATAACAAATTATTGATATACCAAATCTCAGAAGGATTGTTGAAAAATTCAGAGGCTGATACTTCTTTGGTTAGTAATATTCGCACTATATTTTTTGCGGAAGGATATCAATTGTGGGGAACTGATCATGGACTGTTTCGCTTTAATCTGAAAACAAAGTTGTTGGAACCTATTCTGAACAATGTTTCAGTTCTGTCTATTTATTCGGGATCTCAGCAAATTATATGGGTAGGGACTGACATGCAGGGAGTGTGGATGTTAACTCCTCCTCGTGAAAAATTCAGAACTTATGCCGCAGAAAATATTGAACATTTTGGTGAAAGCGCAGTCAGGACTTTTTTTGTAGATGAAAAAGATCATCTTTGGGTGGGAACAAAAGGTAGCGGAATATATGTTTTCAACAAAACGGGAGATGATAAACAATTGCAAACCATACGTAGATTTACCACTTTAGAAGGGTTGTTAAGTAATGCAGTCTTTACCATTGTTCCGGGAGGTGAGAAAGAATATTGGATTGGTACGGATGGGAGCGGCATTAACTATTATGATGTTCAAACACAAAAAATCAACAAACTCTATATTCCGGACAGCCTCAAAAATCGAGTAAACCTATCAGCAGTGTACTCTATTCATGTGCAAAATCAGAACTTAATCTGGGTAGGAACAAGCGGTTACGGTATGTATAAGTTCATTATTGATAAAACAACTCAACCCTATTCTGTCAGTGCTTATAAACAATACATCTATCGAAATGGTGCTTCAGGCACTTTGAGCAATAATATTGTTTATTCCATCATTCAAGATGATGCGCTTCATTTGTGGGTAGCTACGAGAGGTGGCGGGATTAACCGCTTTAATACTAATACTGAGGAATTTCAAACTTATAGGTTTTCTTTAGATAACAAGGGATTTATCAGTAGTGACGACGTATTGTGTCTGTATAAAGATACAAAAGGATTGCTTTGGGCAGGCACCAGTATGGGTTTGAATAAATTAATACGATTTGACGTTGATAAGCCTGTACTTTTGCGCTTTACAGAGAAGGAAGGAATGCCCAATAATACTGTTCACGGGATTTTGGAGGATCAGGAAAATAATCTCTGGCTGAGTACCAATCAAGGTATCGCAAAGCTGATTCAAAATGAAGGAGACTACAGAATAATATCATACTATAAAAAAGACGGATTACAAAATAACGAGTTTTCTGATGGCGCTTTTTTCAAAAACATAAGAACACAAGAGCTGTATTTTGGGGGGATCAGTGGCTTTAATATTTTTAATCCGGCTGACATTACACATGGCAGCTATATGCCATCATTGTATTTGGATGCTTTCGTAATAGACAACACCGAAGTTGTCATGGATGATTATTTGACGTCCTCAAAAGACACACAACAATTGGGGTTGTCACATCAGCATAAATCATTCAGCTTTCGATTTATTCCCATGGATTATTTAGCTGGTTCAAAATGCGAATTAGCTTATATGCTACAAGGTTTTCAAGAAGATTGGGTGCAGCTTGGGACATCGAATACCATTGTTTTTTCAAATCTGCCAACGGGCAATTATACGCTAAAAGTGAAATGTAGTAATGCAGAGAAAATTTGGAGCGATGAGTACCTAACAATTCCAATTAAAATGAATCCTCCATGGTGGCAGTCCGTATATGCATATTTATCTTATGTTTTACTAATTCTTTTGTTCTTTATAGGAGTGTTGCGTTTCATTCGGTATCAAATGAGAGTAAAACAAGATGTCCGACTAAAAGAACTCGAAAAAGAAAAAATTGAAGAAATTCATCAGGCTAAGTTACGCTTTTTTACCAATATCGCCCATGAGTTTTCAAATCTACTAACCCTCATCTATGGTCCCTGTGAACAATTGCTGAGAACAAATGCAGTTGATAATTTCAGTCAGAAATACATCAGCATCATCAAATCTAACTCAGAGCGTATGCAGAGATTAATTAAACAACTGATTGACTTCAGAAGAGCGGAAACAGGACATCTGCGTACTGTTATAGAGAAAGTTGATGTGACCGAGTTGGTGAGGTTTGTTATAGATAATTTTTTAGAAGTTTTCGAACAGAAAAAGATTAAATTGGTGCAACATTTCTTTCCTGCTAACATAATCTGGAATACTGATAGAGACAGCTTAGAGAAAATTATTTTCAATTTAATTTCCAATGCGGCTAAATATACGCCTGATGAGGAAAGCATTGAAATTGAAGTCAAGATAGAAAAGGACAATCATCATTTGCAACTAAGAATTAGCAATACCGGAATTGGAATCGAAGAACCCGATCATCAACGAATATTTGATAGGTTTGAAGTGCTCGATCGACTTGAAAAACAAGTAGTAAAAGGACGTACAAGCACGGGAATCGGTCTCGCCTTGTGTAAAAGTCTGACTGAGGTTTTAAACGGAAACATCAGCTTGGAAAGTGATGGAAAAACATTTACTTCCTTTTTTGTTTCCTTGCCGGAGCAGGAAATGGATTCATCAGCATTAACGCAAAGCAGCGAAGTCTCTTCCGGTTTGGAACAGCATATTACAACCTTTAAAGCAAATCATTCAGCAATTAAAAATGATATTGCTGTAATCCCCGATGCAACGAAGAATGGATTGTTGTTGATTGTGGATGATGATCCGGATATCTGTGAATTGCTGAAAGAATTTCTCATTGATAAATATGAAATTGCTATTGCAGCGAATGGACAAGAAGCCATTGAGTTGATGAAGCTTCGTTTACCCGTATTGATCATCTCAGATGTGATGATGCCTGTTATGAATGGTGTTGAATTTTTGAAAAAAATGAAAGTACAAGCATTGACACAACACATCCCTGTTATTTTACTTTCAACAAAAGGTTCAATAGAAAGCCACATAGAAGGATTGGAAATAGGTGCAGATGCTTATCTGAGCAAACCATTTCATCCTCGTCATCTTGAAGCCATGGTTGAAAGACTGCTGCAACGAAATAAAACACTCCTTGATTTTAGTAAATCACCCTACGCAGCAGTTACCCAATTTGAGGGAAAAATAATTCATAAAGAAGATAAGGAGTTGCTTTTAAGAATTACTTCCATTATCTATGACAATATAGATAACGAATCTTTATCCATCGATTTATTAGCTGATGAATTGGCATTGAGTAAAATGCAGATATATCGAAAAATCAAAGAATTAGTAAGCCAAACCCCTACTGAATATATGCGTTTTATACGACTGAATCATGCAGAAAAACTATTGAAAACTACTAACAAAACCGTACTTGAAATTATGTACACATGCGGCTTTAACAATAAAAGCTATTTCTATCGGGAATTTGCTAAAAAGTTTAATGATACACCCAATGAGTATAGGAAGAAGTTATAATCACTTATTCCGTTTCTGCACATTGTAAAATATCTTCATCTGATTGCCCAAAATTTTGGTAAATCCTT
>CAZOUH010000007.1:5869-19748 GCA_964582935.1 uncultured Paludibacter sp. | reverse complement strand
TTAGTCTGTTTTAAGTTATTTCGTTAGTTTTAGCTGAGGTGTATTTTGCCAATTCAAAAAAAAGTTATATTTTTGCAGTCCGATTTTTTGCCCAATCTCTGACAGCTAAGAGAGAACTGTGAATATTGCGTAGGAAATCTCATTTCAAAAAATTAAAACAATGGATTTAATGAAAATTGCCGAACAGGCATTTTTGGTAGAGACAGACTATCCGGCATTTAAAGCAGGAGACACGGTAACAGTGGCTTACCGCATTAGAGAAGGTAATAAAGAGCGTATCCAGGAATTCCGTGGCGATGTAATCAGAGTTTCCGGTCACGAAGGAAACAAGCGCTTTACAGTGCGTAAGATGTCAGGCAACATAGGTGTTGAACGTATTTTTCCTTTGGATTCTCCGTTTATCCACAAAATTACTGTTAATAAACACGGGAAGGTACGTCGCGCCAGACTGTATTACCTGCGCAAGCTGACCGGTAAAAAAGCCCGAATCAGAGAAAGACGCGTCTGATTGCTTTTCAGCAATAAAAGAATTTAAAAGGGAAAACTTGAATAATCAATGTTTCCCTTTTTTTTAAAGTCTCAAAAACCAATTAGCACATTGATATCAGTGTCATCTGAGTGCCACACCGACAGCACAATTCTCCACAATTATCTCCAAATTCAAAAATTATCTTGTAAATTTGCAGACGAACACACAAAAAACAGGTACTCATGAATATTTTTGAAGATACCGGCAGGTATATGCTGTTGATGCGCAAAGTATTGGTCTTCCCTGACAGATGGAGGATGTTCTTCCGGCAATTTCCAAAAGAGCTGGAAAAATTAGGCTTACAGTCTTTGCCCATCGTGCTGATCATCTCTTTGTTTATTGGGGCAATCATGACCATTCAAACAAAATTAAATACTGAAAATCCCTTGCTGCCCACTTACAGTACAGGCTTGGTGACACGCGATACTTTGTTGTTGGAATTCTCATCCACCATTTTATGTTTGATATTAGCCGGAAAAATCGGCTCCAATATCGCATCTGAAATTGGAACCATGCGTATCACTGAACAGATTGATGCTTTAGAAATCATGGGCGTTAATGCTGCCAACTACCTGATCTTACCTAAAATCATTGCATTTGTGGTGATGATCCCGTTTTTAGTGATTATCAGTATGGGCGTAGGATTAATTGGCGGTTACTTGGTTGGGGTGTTCAGCGATGTAATCACCGTTGCTGATTATCTCTTGGGAATCCAATACGCCTTCATCCCTTATTACGTGTTCTATTCTTTGGTGAAATCTGTGGTGTTTGCTTTTCTTATTTCCTCTGTGGCAGCTTATTATGGGTATTACGCCTATGGAGGTGCGTTGGATGTAGGTAAGGCAAGTACCAATGCGGTGGTGAACAGCAGCATCTTGATTCTGTTTTTCAACCTACTGATCACCAATCTAATGTTGAATTAAAAATACTTGGTTTCTTTTCCTGCTATCTTATTCAGTAAGTTGTTGGCTAAGCGGCTGGCTCCTATTCTAAAGTATTTATGCTCCAACCATTCTGCTCCAAGCACTTGTTGGACAATGGTGTAATGTGTTGCTGCATCCTCTACTGTCACGATACCTCCGGCGACTTTGATTCCGATTCTTTCGCCGGTTTTTGCATGCCATGCTTTGATGGCTTGACACATGATATAAGTGGCTTCCGGCGTAGCTGAGACTGCTGCTTTTCCGGTAGAAGTTTTAATAAAATCGACACCTGCCGACATAGCCAACACGGAAGCTTTCTTGATTTCAGAAGCTGAAGGCAATACGCCGGACTCAATGATGACTTTCAACGGAGTTGTTCTGCAAGATGCTTTCATCTCTTCTAATTCTTCCCTCACTTTTTCATACTCACCGGATAGAAAATCACCAACAGACATGACTACGTCAATTTCATCAGCACCTTCCATCACTGCCATAGAAGTTTCAGCAATTTTTATTTCGACAAAAGTCTGAGATGCAGGGAATCCTCCGGTTACAGCAGCTATTTTCACATCTACTTGCAGGCTGCTTCTTACTACAGATATAAATTTAGGATACACACATATAGCAGCCGGTAACGGGGCATCCGGAAAAATTTTGGATAACCTATTTACCTTTTGCACCATTTTTACGATTTGCGCATCGTTATCCGTACTATTTAATGAAGTCAGATCCACACAACTCAGGCAAGACTTATATACTCCAGTGTTTAAGTTTGATGATAAATGCGTAGAAAGCAACTGCTCAACTTCCTGTCTAACCTGTCTGTCGTTCAAATTGTTACAATTGTATTGCGCAAAAAGTTCTTCGTAAATATTCATATGTTATTTTCTGATGAGCATCAAAAATTCAAAACATGAACTCGCTGACCATGCTTTAATTATTGAAAATCAAGTTTATGATTCGTTTAATCTGGCAATTATGGTTTCATTACCGATAGTTTCTTCACCTACTGCGACATAAATTTCGGCATCCATTGGCAAGAACAAATCTACCCGAGATCCAAATTTAATAAAACCTAAATGTTCGTTCAGATGACATTCTTTACCGGGATAGGCATAAGTAACAATTCTTTGTGCCAAGGCTCCGGCAATCTGACGCACCAATATCTGCGTGCTGGAAGGTGTTTCAATAACGATGGTAGAACGTTCGTTTTCAAGACTGGACTTAGGGAGATAAGCAGCCATGTGCCTGCCTTTGTGATGTTTGGTTTTAAGCACTTTACCGGCTATGGGATACCAATTGGCATGTACATTAAATACTGACATAAAAATAGAAACCTGTATCCTTTGATCGCCAAAGTACTCAAGCTCATCTGTTGGTTCAATTACTACCACACGACCATCAGCCGGTGCTACTACCAAACTCGGGTCATCAATCTCAACAATGCGAGTAGGGTTGCGAAAAAAATACGCAAAAAAGACCATCACACCCGCAGATATCAACGTTGTAATTGCCAACAAAACATTGGGAAATCTCAAATAGACAAACAAATTGAGAATAAACAGGATGAAGACCAATGTCATCAAAATCAGTCGTCCTTCTTTGTGTACTTTTATGTATTTCAATTGCTTAATTTTTAAGACAACAAAGGTAAAGAAAAGCTTTAGTTTTTCAAAGTATGATTTTTCATTCCCCCGCCTCCTATGTAAATTAAAAATTATCATGTAACTTTGTCGGCAATTCAATTGCAGGCATCTTGACTTGATGCTTTATAGCTAAATCAATTTTAATATTTTCAATATGAAGCTTTCCATTCTTTCTGCTGTTTCTCCCATTGATGGTCGTTATCGCTCTAAAACAGAACCCTACGCTCCTTATTTCTCGGAGTTCGGATTAATACATTACCGCGTGAAAGTGGAGATTGAATATTTCATCGCCTTATGTGAAATTCCACTTAAACAATTGGAATCGGTACCTGCTGATTCTTTTCCTAAATTAAGAGCAATTTATGAGAACTTCTCAGAGGCTGACGCACAGGAAATTAAAAATACAGAAAAAACAACCAATCATGATGTGAAAGCAGTGGAATACTTCATCAAGGATAGGTTTGATGCCTTAGGATTGGCTCCATTTAAGGAGTTTGTACATTTTGGCTTGACTTCGCAAGATATTAATAACACTGCTGTTCCTATGTCGATTCGAGACGCCATGCAGCAGGTTTATTATCCTGAAATGGCTAAGCTGATACGCATGTTAGAGTATTTAGCTGATGAATGGAGGGATGTTTCTATGTTGGCGAAAACACACGGACAACCGGCTTCTCCAACCCGACTTGGCAAGGAAATTATGGTGTTTGTACATCGTTTGAATGAGCAATTGGCTTTGCTGAAAGATATTCCACATGCCGGTAAATTTGGTGGTGCAACAGGTAATTTTAATGCGCACGCTGTAGCTTATCCCACCATCAGTTGGAAAAAATTCGGGAATGCTTTCCTTTCAGATAAATTAGGTTTAGTACGTGAAAAATGGACTACGCAAATCTCAAATTACGATCATTTAGCAGCACAATTAGATGGCATCAAGCGCATCAATACCATCCTTATTGATTTATGTCGTGATGTATGGACTTATGTCTCCATGGAATATTTCAAACAAAAAATTAAAGCGGGAGAAGTTGGTTCTTCTGCCATGCCGCATAAAGTAAATCCCATCGACTTTGAAAATGCGGAAGGTAATTTGGGGATGGCAAATGCCGTTGGTGAGTTTTTAGCGAACAAATTACCTGTTTCGCGTTTGCAGCGCGACTTAACCGACAGCACGGTGCTGCGCAACATAGGCTTGCCTTTTTCACATACCCTGATTGCTACCCAAAGTATCATGAAAGGTTTGGATAAATTGCTGCTTAACGAACCTGCCATCTATAAAGATTTGGATAATAATTGGGCAGTAGTAGCAGAAGCTATTCAAACTATTTTGCGCCGCGAATCTTACCCTGAACCTTATGAAAGTCTGAAAGCACTAACCCGCACCAACGAAGCCATCACTGCGCGCACTGTCAAAGAATTCATAGAAACTTTGGATGTGGAAGAAACAGTCAAAGAAGAACT
The DNA here is from genome assembly GCA_964582935.1 of uncultured Paludibacter sp. Classification (GTDB taxonomy): domain Bacteria; phylum Bacteroidota; class Bacteroidia; order Bacteroidales; family Paludibacteraceae; genus Paludibacter. The sequence goes on along the minus strand of CAZOUH010000007.1, from coordinate 15,189 downwards.
GAGGAGGATTACACCCAGAAATTACACCGGTATTTAATAAACTGAATTTATGTTTAATATCCTCTCTTTATTCAAGCGATTTCTTCCTCCTTATAAAAAATATATTGCGGGCAGCTTGTTGTTTAATCTATTGGCAACTATTTTCAGCTTGTTTTCTTTTGCAGCCATTATACCGGTTTTGCAAATTCTTTTCAACTTAAAAAAGTTGGATGTGGCTTATATGCCTTGGATGTGGAGCGATTCTCTGACAGATTTGATAGCGGCTTTCAAAAATAATTTTTCTTATTGGCTGACCACCACCATTACTTCCATCGGACCGCAACTTACCTTATTATATATAGGTCTGTTTTTAATTGTGCTGACCGCACTGAAAACCGGGTCAACCTATTTAGGCATACGCATGGTTATTCCCATGCGAACCGGCGTGGTCAGGGATATCAAAAATAAACTGTACAGCAAAATCGTTTCGTTACCCATCGGGTATTTTACGGAAGAAAGAAAAGGCGATATCATGTCGCGGATGTCTGCTGATGTAACTGAAGTCGAGCAATCTATCCTGAACGCTGTGGATATGATTTTCAAAAACCCGATGATGATTGTTATTTATCTGGCAGTCATGCTTGTCATGAGTTGGGAATTGACAATTTTCGTGTTGGTACTCTTGCCCATCAGTGGTTGGCTGATTGGCATCATTGGTAGGAACTTGCGAAAGAAATCGGCAGTTGCTCAGGCACAGCAAGGAGAATTGCTTTCGCAGATGGATGAAACTTTGGGCGGACTGCGTGTTGTCAAAGCTTTCAATGCTGAAGCTAAGTTAGAACAACGTTTTGCAGCACTGAATGAGCGCATACGCAAATCTTTCAGTTATCTCTATGCCCGCCATAATTTGGCTACCCCTTTGGGAGAATTTGTTGGTACGGTTGTCATAGCCATCCTGCTGTGGTTTGGAGGTATGTTGATAGTAGGGGAAAGAAGTGCCATCGGTCCGGCTGAATTTATCTACTATTTAATCATCTTTTACAGCATCATCGGTCCGGCAAAAGAACTTTCGCGTGCTTCTTACGGAGTGAAAAAAGGCATGGCGGCTTTAGACAGAATTGATAGTATTTTGAATACTGAAAATAATATTCCCGAACCCAAGAAGCCAATTCAAATTACAGGTTTTCACGATAAAATTGAATTTAAAGATTTAAGTTTCAAGTACGAAACCGAATGGGTATTAAAGGATATCAATCTTACAGTTCCTAAAGGGCATACGGTGGCTTTGGTCGGACAGTCAGGTTCCGGAAAAACTACTTTGATTGATTTGTTGCCCCGCTTTTATGATGTGAAAAAAGGCGAGATTTTAATGGATGGCGTCAATATTAAAAAAATACATACACACGACATCCGCAAATTGATGGGCAATGTCAATCAGGAAGCCATTCTTTTCAACGATTCTTTCTTTAATAATATTGCTTTTGGTGTGGATAAAGCCACCATGGAACAGGTTATAGAGGCTGCAAAAATTGCTAATGCTCATGATTTTATCATGGCAACCGAGCATGGCTATGAATCAAATATAGGCGACAGGGGCAATAAACTTTCCGGCGGTCAGCGGCAGCGCATCAGCATCGCCCGGGCTATTTTGAAAAATCCGCCCATCTTAATCTTAGATGAAGCCACTTCAGCTTTGGATACAGAATCAGAAAAAATGGTGCAGGAAGCCTTGGAGAGTCTGATGAAGAACCGCACGACCTTAGTGGTTGCACATCGACTTTCGACCATCAAAAAGGCAGATGAAATATGCGTATTGCATGAAGGTAAAATTGTGGAACGCGGCAAGCATGAAGATTTGATTCAACTAAACGGGCATTACAAAAAGTTGGTTGATATGCAGTCCTTTTAGAATTAAGCCTTATCTTTGCACTTCAAATTTTTTATCAAGATGAATTTTATAGAAGAACTTAGCTGGCGGGGTATGATCCATACCATCATGCCGGGTACGGACGAACAGTTAGCGAAAGAAATGACAGCGGCTTATGTCGGCATAGATCCTACTGCGGACTCGCTGCATATCGGACATTTGGTGAGTGTGATGATGCTGCGCCATTTTCAGCGCGCAGGGCACAAACCCATTGCTTTGGTGGGTGGTGCAACCGGCATGATAGGCGATCCGTCTATGAAATCCTCCGAACGCAATTTGTTGGACGAGGAGACTTTGCGCCACAATCAGGAAAGCATTAAAAAGCAATTGGCGAAGTTTTTAGACTTTGAAAGCGACGCTCCTAATGCGGCAGAATTGGTGAATAATTACGATTGGATGAAGGATTATTCATTTTTGGATTTTATTCGTGACATAGGCAAGCACATCACGGTTAACTATATGATGGCTAAAGATTCCGTCAAAAAACGCCTCAGTGCTGAGTCCAATGTGGGCATGTCTTTCACAGAATTTTCCTACCAATTGTTACAAGGCTATGATTTTTTATGGCTTTATGAAAATAAAAACTGCAAACTGCAAATGGGTGGTTCCGATCAGTGGGGTAATATCACGACCGGCACCGAACTCATACGCCGCAAGGCTGACGGAGACGCATTCGCCTTGGTTTGTCCGCTGATTACCAAAGCTGATGGTGGTAAATTCGGTAAAACGGAAGCCGGTAATGTTTGGTTGGACAGAAGATATACTTCTCCTTATAAATTTTATCAGTTTTGGCTGAATGTGAGCGATGAAGATGCAGAAAAATACATTAAAATTTTCACTTCTTTAGAACAAAACGAGATTGAGAATCTGGTTCAAGAGCATGCCCAAGCACCGCATCGGCGGGCGTTGCAAAAACGTCTTGCACAGGAGGTAACTGTTATGGTGCACTCAGAAGAAGACTATCAGGCAGCGGTTGAAGCCTCTGAAATCCTGTTTGGGAATGCTACCTCTGACACCTTGAAAAAGATAGATGAAGATACCTTGTTAGCTGTTTTTGAAGGTGTTCCACAATTCAAGATATCCAAAGAAGAACTTGTTGCAGGTATCAAAGCCATAGATTTATTGACAGAGAACGCAGCCGTTTTTCCTTCCAAAGGAGAAATGCGTAAATTGGTTCAATCCGGTGGTGTAAGTCTGAACAAAGAAAAATTGGAAAATCAAGATACCATGATTGATTCATCCTATTTGTTAAATAACAAATACTTATTGGCTCAAAGAGGGAAGAAAAACTACTTCTTGCTAATGGCAGAATAAGAAATATTGATAATAAACCTTTAAATATTCATTTATAATGTCCCATATGGGCAATTCGTAAAAAAAACTACGCAAAAAGTAAAGAATTTGCCTTTTAACCAAACTTTTTATTGCAGACTTTGCACAAATCTGCTACTTTTGTGAAAAATATATAGTCGAGTCAACTCTGTTGTCAGGTATATATTTGTATATCAACTTTTTCTAATCCTGTTAAATTATCTTGTTATGTTACATCTGATGCCTTTAACTTTGGTTACTGTTTCGTTGCTTGGGGTGTTTATATTTTTATTTTTGTTGCATGTCCGACAAAAGAGGAAAGAATTAAAAATTATCAATACGGATCCGGATGCAAACGCTAAGTATCACACAGAACATCTTCAAAGATTAGCTGATCAAATGAATCAGATTCTTGGTGACCATAAAATTTACACCAATTCTGAACTGACAATCTGTGACTTGGCTAATGAACTTGGAACGAACCGTACTTACGTTTCTTCTTCAATCAACATCTGTTATAATCAGAATTTCAATTCTTACGTCAATCAATTCCGGTTAGCCGAGATGAAAGATATCATTCTGAATAGAAGTGATGTAACAAACAAAGAACTTATTGCCCTCTGCGGTTTTGGATCGATTGACACCATGAAAAGAGTAGTAAAACAGAAAACGGGTCTATCTCTCAACGATTGGAAGGGACTGGTTCTTCAGGAAGGCAGTAAATCTTCTTGCTGTTGTATTTTCTCACAAAGGCAGTCTTGAGATCGATTCGGACAACCCGGCTTCAGATGAAATAGTGTTGATGAAAACCTATCACACAATTGCGAATACCCTAATATTATACTACTTTTGTGTGCAAATTATTATTCTTTCAACATGAACATACTGCTATTAGGGTCGGGAGGTCGCGAGCATGCCTTGGCATGGAAAATTGCTCAAAGTCCAAAATTATCACAATTGTTTATTGCGCCGGGGAATCCCGGAACAGCATCCCTGGGTGAAAATTTGGCTGTTGCTGCAAGCGATTTTGAGGGTATTAAAAAAGCCGTAGTGGAACATCATATCGAGATGGTGGTGGTGGGACCGGAAGCCCCGTTGGTAAATGGTATTGCGGATTTTTTTGCTGAAGATGATGTGTTGAAAGATATTGCTGTTATTGGTCCGGATAAAGTAGGAGCGCAGCTTGAAGGCAGCAAGAATTTCTCTAAGCAATTTATGATTCGCCACAATATCCCAACTGCGCAATACCTGAGCGTTACAGTTGATAATTTGCAAGAAGGAATAGACTTTCTCAAGTCTTTGCAAGCACCTTATGTGCTCAAAGCGGATGGCTTGGCTGCGGGCAAGGGTGTGCTGATACTTCATGATGTTGAGGAAACCATTTCCGAACTCAAAAATATGTTGGGCGGAAAATTTGGCAAAGCAAGTGAGGTAGTCGTGATAGAAGAGTTTCTCTCCGGCATAGAATGTTCTGCATTCGTAATCACTGATGGCAAGCATTATCAAATATTGCCGGAAGCAAAAGACTACAAGCGTATTGGGGAAGGTGATACCGGTTTAAATACCGGCGGCATGGGTGCTGTTTCGCCCGTTCCTTTTGCGAATACAGCATTTATGCAAAAAGTCGAAGAACGCATCATCAAACCTACGGTTGAAGGACTTTATAAGGAAAATATTCTCTATAAAGGATTTATATTTTTCGGCTTGATTAAGGTCGATGATGAGCCTTATGTAATTGAATACAATGCCCGCATGGGTGATCCGGAAACTGAAGTCGTAATGCTCCGCTTAAAAAGTGATTTGGTAGATTTGTTAGAAGGGGTTGCCAATGACAATCTGCATGAAAAAACAGTTGAGTTTGACGACAGGCACGCTGTTACAGTGATGCTCGTTTCCGGCGGTTATCCTGAGAATTTTGAGAAAGGGAAGCTGATTAAGGGATTAGAACAAGTTGAAGACAGTATTGTTTTTCATGCGGGGACCACAGAAAAAGATGGAGATATTGTTACCTCAGGTGGAAGAGTCATGGCTATCAGCTCCTATGGAAGCAGCAAAGAGGAGGCTTTAGATTTATCCTTTAAAAACGCCAAACTGATTCAATTCGATAAAAAATACTTCCGATCAGATATTGGATTTGATATATAGAAACACGCTTCAGACATGGCAAAGATATTAGTCGTTGATGACGAACGCAGCATAAGAAACACGCTGAAAGACATACTTGAATTTGAAAAACATCAAGTCACTTTGGCAGAAAATGGCAAAGAGGGTTTGGAGATTGCCGAAAATAATTTCTTCGACCTTATCTTTTCAGATATCAGAATGCCTGAAATGGATGGGGTGGAACTGTTAATGGCTCTGAAAGAAAAGGGGATAGAAGCTCCGGTGGTCATGATATCCGGACATGGAACCATTGATACCGCTGTGGATTGCATCAAGAAGGGTGCATTCGATTTTATTGAAAAACCGATTGATCTGAATCGTTTGTTGATAACGATTAAGAACGCAATGGAAAAAAGCACTTTGGTAGCCGAGACGAGAACGCTCAAAAGAAAAGTTGCAAGTCGGTATCAAATGATTGGCAAGACTCCCGCTATTCAAAAAGTAAGAGATATGATTGAGCGAGTGGCACCAACCGAAGCTCGGGTGCTGATTACCGGCTCTAATGGCACAGGGAAAGAGATTGTAGCTCGACAACTTTACGAGCAAAGCAATCGATCCGGTGCGGCTTTCGTCGAGGTCAACTGCGCAGCCATCCCTTCCGAACTGATTGAAAGCGAACTTTTCGGGCACGAAAAAGGCGCATTTACCTCTGCCGTTAGACAGCGCATTGGAAAATTTGAACAAGCCGATGGTGGCACTATTTTCTTAGATGAAATTGGTGATATGAGCTTGTCGGCACAAACCAAAGTCTTGCGGGTACTACAGGAACATAAACTGTCGAGAGTAGGTAGCGACAAAAGCATCAAAGTTGATGTAAGGGTGTTTGCTGCCACCAATAAAAATCTACAAGAAGAAATCGAAAAAGGTAATTTCAGAGAAGATTTATTTCATAGACTCAATGTAATCCCCATCCATGTTCCTGATTTGGAAGAACGTAAAGATGATATTCCTTTGTTGGTGGATTATTTCATCGAACAAATATGCTCGGAGCAAGGCATTCAGACAAAAAAAATCAACATAGAGGCTGTTGCTTTGTTACAAGAGAGAACATGGAACGGTAATATTCGCGAATTACGCAATGTGGTAGAGCGACTGATTATCTTGGGTGAAAACCCCATCAATAGAAATGATGTCAAACAATTTGCTTAGTAAAAACAGATACAATTTAAATACATAGATTGTCATGAATCCCCTCAATCAACTGAGAATAGCCATTTGCAGCGATCATGCCGGCTATGAACTGAAAGGTAAATTGAAAGATTATTTACAAGCCAAAAATGTGTTAGAATTGAAAGATTTCGGTGCATTTTCTCCTGAAAGTTCCGACTATCCGGATTTTGCCCACCCGATGGCAGAAGCTGTTGAAAAAGGGAAATACGACTTTGGAGTTTCAATCTGCGGCAGTGGTAACGGGATCAGCATGACGGTGAATAAACATGCGGGCATACGGGCGGCTTTATCTTGGACACCCGAAATTGCACGCTTAGGACGTCTGCACAATGATGCCAATGTCTTGTCATTGCCAGCCAGATTTATTACTGAAGAAGATGCATATAAAACGATTGATGCGTTTTTCTCCACCGATTTTGAAGGAGGAAGACATCAAAGAAGAATTAATAAAATACCGTGCTGATGCAAAGAACTGAGATTTCTACCTTAGGTGAATTCGGACTGATTAAACATTTGACCGAAAAGTTTAAAGTCACAAATCCTTCTACTGTAAAGGGTGTGGGTGATGATGCTGCCGTCTTGCATTATCCTGATAAAGAGGTTTTGGTGACTACCGATCTGTTGTTGGAAGGCATTCATTTCGACTTGGTTTATACGCCACTGAAGCATTTGGGTTATAAAGCTGCGGTCGTCAATTTCTCGGATATTTATGCCATGAACGGACAACCCAAGCAAATCACCGTTTCTTTGGGTATCTCCAAACGCTTTTCTGTAGAGGATTTAGAACAGATTTATGAAGGAATTGCATCGGCTTGTCAGCATTACGGGGTGGATTTGGTGGGAGGCGACACATCCGCTTCCTTAACCGGCTTAACCATCAGCATCACCTGTATAGGAGAAGGTGCAAAAGGTAAAATTGTGTATCGCAATGGAGCTAAAACCAATGATTTGATATGTGTTTCAGGAGATTTGGGTTCAGCCTATATGGGTTTGCAATTGTTAGAGCGGGAGAAAATCGTTTTTGAAACTGACTCGGAAACTCAACCCGATTTTGAAGGCAAAGACTATATCTTACAACGACAATTAAAACCCGAAGCACGTCAAGATATCATCCAAACATTGGCAGAAAACAATATTATCCCAAGCGCTATGATGGATATTTCAGACGGATTATCCTCTGAACTGATGCATATTTGTTCGCAAAGCAATACCGGATGTCGCATTTACGAAGACAAGCTCCCTATTAACATCCAAGCCGCCATGATGGCGGAGGAATTAAATATGAGTATAATTACAGCCATCCTCAATGGTGGTGAAGATTATGAATTACTCTTTACAGCTTCTTTGGAAGACTACGACAAAATTGTCGCTTTAGAAGGAGTAGGTATCATCGGACATATGACCAAACCTGAATTAGGTTTGCATTTAATTGGTCGTGAAGGCGAAGAAATTCAACTGCAAGCGCAGGGATGGAATTCGTTGAAATAGAATTGGTAGTTGGTAGTTGGTAGTTTGTAGGGCTTTTATTTCAGGAAAGGATAAATAGCAGCAGAAGCAATAATATACCAGCCGATTATAGGAGCAAAGCCGCCCCATCCCATCAATATTAACAATACAACACATCCGATCAAAAAGATGTATTGTATTTTATTTTCTGCCCATTTCAGATTTTTAAATTTCAAGGCAAACATGGGAAATTTGGATACTAACAAACCGCTAAAAACAAGAACAAGCAGGATGACAAGCCAAGGTGTATCGATCAACCAAGAGGCATAGGAATATGCCATGCCTGTCCAAAAGATGGCGTTGGCAGGAGTGGACAAGCCGATAAAGGAGTCCGTTTGATTCTCATCTATATTAAATTTCGCCAACCGCAAAGCTGAAAAAACCACTATCAACAGCCCGATGTATTTTGTCCAATCAGGAAAGGTGCTACTTGCTAAGATTGAAAAAACTACTGTCGCCGGCAACAAACCGAAGCTGATTACATCTGCCAAGGAGTCCAACTCTTTCCCCATGGGTGAGTAAGCTTTGAGGGCACGTGCCGTCAAGCCATCTGAAAAATCGAATAATCCGGCTATCAACACCGCAAAAAATGCCACTGTATAATTTCCGCTAAACGCAAAATAAACGCCCACACTGCCTGTTAGCAAATTGAGCGATGTAATGAAATTGGGGATGTGCTTTTTAATCATCATTGGATTATTCTTTTGTTTTACTGTCGATGAGGATGGTAACCGGACCGTCATTCACGAGTGATACCTGCATCATGGCTCCAAACTCACCCGTTTGGACGGGCTTTCCTAACATGCTTTCGGTCTGTTTACAAAAATACGCATACAACGGAATGGCTTGCTCCGGACGCGCGGCTTTAATGTAAGAAGGTCGATTCCCTTTGCGGGTAGAAGCATGCAAAGTAAACTGACTGACCACCAACACCTCGCCACCAATATCCAACACAGAACGATTCATCACGCCATTTGCGTCATCAAAGATACGAAGATTCACCAACTTGGCAACCAACCAATCGGCATCCTTTTCATCATCCGCCTCTTCAATCCCCAACAGCACCAACAAGCCCTGATTGATAGCCGATTTCACCCGACCATCAATTTCAACAGAGGCTTGTTTAACGCGTTGTATGACTATTTTCACACCTCTCCTTCTTGAATCAAGTATTCCGCAATTTGCACAGCATTCAGCGCAGCTCCTTTCTTAATTTGATCACTTACGCACCAGAAAGTCAGCCCGTTGGGATGTGCTAAATCCT
>CAZOUH010000007.1:2765-5769 GCA_964582935.1 uncultured Paludibacter sp. | reverse complement strand
TTAATTTGATCACTTACGCACCAGAAAGTCAGCCCGTTGGGATGTGCTAAATCCTTGCGGATACGTCCTACATACACCGGATCTTTTCCGGAAAGGAATAAGGGCATGGGATATACTTTTTCTGCAGGGTTATCCATGACTTCCACACCGGGAGCAGCTTCAAAAGCAGCACGAGCTTCTTCAACAGAAACAGGCTTTTCAGTCTCAACCCAAACGCTTTCAGAGTGTGCACGCAAAGAGGGCACACGTACACAAGTGGCACTGACTTCTACGTCAGAGTGCATAATTTTGCGTGTTTCGTGGTACATTTTCATTTCCTCTTTGGTATAGCCATTATCCAAAAATACGTCCACCTGTGGAATTAAATTATATGCCAACTGATAGGCAAATTTATCGACTGTGACTTCTTTTCCTTCAACAATCTGGCGATATTGTAATTCCAATTCGTCCATGGCAGCTGCACCGGCACCCGAAGCAGCTTGATAGGTTGACACATGAATGCGTTGGATGTGCGAAAGGTTTTCAATAGCTTTTAATGCAACCACCATCTGTGTAGTTGTACAGTTGGGATTGGCAATGATGTTACGTGGACGATTTTTGGCATCAGCCGCATTCACTTCAGGAACGACCAAGGGAACATCTTCATCCATGCGGAAAGCACTGGAATTATCTATCATGACCGCACCAAATTTAGTGATGTCATCTGCATATTCTTTGGAAATACTTGCACCTGCGGATACAAATGCGATGTTGAAATCTTTAAAATCGTCACCATGTTTTAATTCTTTGACTGTGAGTTTTTTTCCGTTGAATTCATACACTTTTCCTGCGCTGCGAGATGACCCGAATAAGACTAATTCAGTCATGGGGAAATTTCGCTCGGCAAGAACCCTTAAAAACTCCTGACCAACAGCGCCGCTTGCGCCTACAATTGCTACTTTCATTTTTAACTTATTTTATGGTGAATATTATTTTTATATCTTGGATATAAACCTAACTTTGTTGCCTCTGTTTGATTTATGTCTGCTGAATTTTTCAGCTGCAAAAATAACTTAAATTGTTAGATATTACAATCCTATGCCTGCTTACCTGCTTCATTTTAAGCACAAGCATAGAAAAATCAATGATTAACGCATGAAAAATTATTTGTTGTTTTGCCTGCTTACCACCTGTTTACCGGCGTTTCCTTTAGCCGGCACATCCAATGTAAAAAACGATTTTCAGGGTGATTTTGTTCAGTTCGATGTTGGAAATAATGACGGCAAAGAGGATTTTCTTATTGCAAAGGCAACTTCCGACAGTCCTTCTGCAATTCAGGTCAGCGATATCATCATCAACGAAGTCATGTTCAATCACCCGGAGGATGGTGCTGAATATGTTGAATTTTACAACCGATCAGCACACCGGTTAGATTGCTCCGGCTTGGTTTTTACAACGCGTAAAACCGACGGGACTTTAAACACAGGTGTCAAAATTCCGGCGAACACCATCCTGCCTCCCGACTCCTATCTGGCGCTGACTGCTGATGTGGAGGCGGTCAGAAACTGCCATGACTGTCCCGATGAAGCCATAATATTGGCAGTCAAGCTAAGCGCCTTGAACAACGAATCAGCCTGTTTGGTGCTGACCAATGCCAATAAAAGCATCATATATGATGAATTTCAATACCATGCCGACATGCATCATGTGTTGATTAAAAACAAGAAAGGCGTTGCGCTGGAACGCATATTTCCAAACCGACCTACACAAGACAAAGATAACTGGCACTCGGCAGCAGCCGCTCACCGGTATGGAACGCCCGGTTTTAAAAACTCTCAATACAGGGATGAATGGCTGCCGGACTTTGAATCGACGCCATACTTTTATCTTGAAAGTGAAATATTTTCGCCTGACAATGATGGCGATAATGACTTGTGTATATTGCATTATGCATTTCCGGAAAGCGGCTATGTGTTTACTGTACAGGTATTATCCGCAACAGGGACAAAAGTTTTTACTTTGGCTGAGCAATATTTGGCTGAAGCGGAAGGCGTTCTTATTTGGGACGGAAGAAACCGACAAGGAAAACTTGCTGACATCGGCATTTATGTTTTTTATATTGAAATGATACATCCTCAAACCGGTAAAAGGAAAAAACTGCAACTGCCGGTTGTGCTTTCTTCACGATAATTTTCAATAAATTAACACCTAATTTTCAATAAATCAGCTATCTTTGCGGACATTTAAAATTAATAACAATTAAATGGAGAAAATTAGTTACGCATTGGGAATCAGTTTGGGAAACAATCTCAAGAGCAGTGGTTTTTCACAAATTGACACCCAAAGACTTGCTGACGGTATCAAGCATGTTATCGAGAACGAAACATTGGAAATGAGTCTCAACGAAGCCCAGGCGGTTGTCAACGCATACTTTCAGCAATTGCAGGAGCAAGCGTTCGAGAAAAACATTCGTGAAGGCAAAGAGTTCTTAGCAGCAAATGCAAAAAGACCTGAAGTTAAAACTACAGCTACCGGCTTGCAGTATGAAATCCTCAATCAAGGCACAGGAACTACACCCAAAGCAAGTGATACTGTAAAAGTGCATTATCATGGCACATTGATTTCCGGAGAAGTATTCGACAGTTCCGTACAAAGAGGAGAACCCGCAACATTCGGCGTTACCCAAGTGATACAAGGATGGGTGGAAGCCCTTCAATTGATGCCTGTCGGTTCTAAATGGAAATTGTACATCCCTTCTGAATTGGCTTATGGAGAACAAGGTGCCGGACAGTTGATTGGTCCGCATACGAGCCTAATCTTTGAAGTTGAATTGCTTGATATTGTATAATATAATCCCCAAAAATATCCCCACGCACATGAAAAAAATGCTGATTGTCATGCTTGCATTAACCACAGTGTTGACTGTAGGCGCAAAAGAGAAAAAAGCAAAAAAGACAAGCAAATCAAAAGCTCAAGTAGAAGTACTTGCAGAGCCTTCCGTCAGCTTTAACAACGATGTTGACTC